>JASHSY010000110.1 GCA_030040825.1 Xanthobacteraceae bacterium | reverse complement strand
GCGCGCAGCATCAGGCGGTGGGAGACGATCTCCGCTTCCTTCGGCGTTTCGCGCAAGATCGGCAGGAAGTAGCGGGAAAGTCGCATGAAAGCTCGTCAGAATCGACAGAATGAGTGAATCCGTAACGGCGGCGGAAAGGCAAGTGGCCAGTGGGACGCGGCAGTTCCTCACAAAGGCCGTGGTGGGTAAATTTTTCTACATTTTTTTGTCATGGGAGGCAGTTATGCTGATGACATCGGGAAAAAGATCAAGTACCAACGGCTACCCGATCCTGGAGCCCGATACCTTCACTCGTGGTTCCCGGGAGGCGGTCCGAGTCTTGGGAGGATAGTCCTACGGCGCGAGATCAACGCTGCCGACAGCCGCACGGCCTCATGCTCGCGTAAGTGCGGATAAACGATCGGATTAAAAGTCTCCAGCAGGGCTTTGGCCCTGCTATTTTTTGTGCGTCTGACTTCGCGCATTATTGCCTCGTAAGCGGCCTTACGAGGCCGTCGAGCGTCACCAGATGCTCGACATAGACGAAATAAAAGCCGGCAAATATCACCGCCGCGACGAGCGTGGTCCAAACGAGCTTGCGCCGTAAGTGCGGCACCGCCGGAGCGCCCGGGTCGGTGCCCGGGGGCATATCGCTGCCGCTTTCATGCTGGCTGCGGACCCCCCACGGCAGCACCATGAACAGCACAACCCACCAGATTATAAAATAGATGGCGAGACTTGTGGAAATCGGCATGTTGCCTCTTTAGCGGAGCATAGTCGTTTCGGAAACCCGGGGCCTACTTCTCCAGATTATGTTTCAGCGCTGCTCCAATTCCACCAACGTCCCGGAAAAATCCTTTGGATGCAGAAACAGGACCGGCTTGCCGTGTGCGCCGATCCTCGGCTCGCCGTCGCCGAGGACGCGCGCGCCACGCTGCCTCAGCGAATCCCTGGCAGCGCGGATATCTTCCACCTCGTAGCAGACGTGGTGCATGCCGCCGTCCGGATTACGTTCGAGGAATTTTGCGATCGGCGAATTCTCGCCGAGCGGCTCAAGCAGCTCGATCTTGGTGTTGGGCAGGGTGATGAACACCGTGGTTACGCCATGGTCCGGTTGCGGCACGGCGGTGGAAACCTCCGCCCCGAGCACGTCGCGATAAAGCGATGCGGCTTTGCCGATGTCACGCACGGCGATCGCCACATGGTTTAGCCTGCCGATCACGGTCGTTCACTCCTCAAGTCCAGCGACGGCATCATACATTTATACGGTGACCACGTGGACGTGGCAGATTGGCTTTTTGTTCCAGCGGCTGGCAATCGCGCCGCGCACGGCGCGCCGCACCGCTTCCGCCACCTCTGCGGGATCGCGCCGGCGCGGCTTTGGCAATGTTTGCCACGCTTCGTCAATCGCTTCGCGGGCGATGTCGGCCATCGGTCGGCCGCCGGCGTCAGTATCCGGAATGCCGATCAGCTCGACTTCGGGGTCCGCCAGCAGCACACCCTTCTCGTCCACGGCGAGCGCAACTGACACTACGCCGGAAAAGCTCAGGCGCCGGCGGGCGGCAACCGTGCTTGCTTCGGCGTCAATCAAAAGCGCGCCGTCCTTATAGAGGCGGCCCGACGGCACCTCGTCGATGATCTCGGCTTTGCCGGGGGCGAGCCTGACCAGATCGCCGTTGCGGCAGACCAGCACATCCGGCACCCCTGCGCTGCGCGCGAGTTTGGCGTGTTCGGCCAGATGCAAAGCTTCACCGTGCGCCGGAATGAGAATTTGCGGCCGCACCCAGCCGATCATATCCAAAAGTTCGTCGCGGCGCGGATGGCCGGAGACGTGGACAAGATGGGTACGGTCGGTGATGACCTCGATGCCCTGCATCACCAGACCATTGATGACGCGTGCCACCGCCTTCTCGTTGCCGGGGATGGTTCGCGAGGAAAAGATGACCCGATCGCCTCGCGTGAGTGTGACCTCCGGGTGCTCATCCTCGGCGATCCGCGAAAGCGCCGCACGCGGCTCGCCCTGACTGCCGGTGCACAGCGCCAACACCTTGTCAGGCGGCAAATAGCCATAACTTTGCAACTCGCGGAAATCTTGCACGCCGTCGAGATAGCCGGTTTCACGGGCGACCTGGGCGACGCGCTCCATGGCGCGGCCGACCAGCACGACTTCGCGGCCGGCGGCGCGGGCGGCGTCGGCGACGGCGCGGATGCGGCCGACATGAGAGGCAAACGTGGTGACTGCGACGCGGGCCGGCGCGGTGCGGATAAGCTCAGCCAGCGTCTTTGCCACATCGGCTTCCGAGGGCGAGCGACCGTCGCGCACTGCATTGGTGGAATCACCAATCAGCGCCAGCACACCCTGATCGCCGAGTGCGGAGAGCTTCGTTTGATCGGTCGGCGCGCCGAGAAGCGGGGTCGGATCGATCTTCCAGTCGCCGGTGTGCAGCACGGTGCCAAGCGGCGTGCGGATGGCGAGCGCATTTGATTCCGGGATCGAATGGGCGACGTTGATGAAATCGACTTCGAATGGTCCGAGCGCAATATGACCGCCGGGCGGCACGACATTCACCGGAATTTCCGGCGCGCCGGGTTCGGACTGCCGGCGGGCCTCGAACAAGGCGGCTGCAAATGGCGTGGCGTAAAGCGGCACCTTGAGCCGCGGCCACAGATCGATTAGCGCGCCCATGTGGTCTTCGTGGGCATGGGTGAGTACTAGGCCGACGATGTTGCGCCGTTCCTCGATCAGATAACGGATATCCGGCAGAATCAGGTCGATGCCCGGCAGATGTTCCTCGGCCGCAAATGACACGCCGCAATCGACCATCAGCCATTTGCGCCCCTGCACACCGGCAAGCCCATAAATCGAGAGGTTCATCCCGATCTCGCCGATGCCGCCAAGCGGCGCGAACACAAGCTCGCTTTGCGCCATCACTTCACCCGCGGGCCCGGAATTCTCCGCCCGCCGTGAAGCGTGAACGGGAACACGTCGCCCGCTGCGATTTTCTCCATGCGGCCGCCGGCCAGTTCGAGAACGAGGCGTCCCGCCTGGTCGAGGCCGACAAAGCGCCCCACCTTGTCCTCACTGCCTTGGCGGACGTGAATATCCTCGCCAAGCCCGCTCGCCCCGGTCAACCAATCGCCGAGGATGGCGATAAAGCCATTGCCGCGGTTCCATTGTGCGATCCGCGTGCACATCGTTGCCGTAAGTCGCGTGAACAATTGTTGCGGCGCGATTTCGACTCCGTGCGCATGCAGATCGGTGGCCGGGAACAGCACCCCGTGGGCGCCGAACGGCAACGGCCGCGCCGGCGTTGGTGTCGCGCCGTCAATCGCTGCAGCCATCGGCGGATGGTGCGCGCAATTGACGCCAATGCCGATCACGACGGTAGCGATTCTTTTCGCATCGACTTCGCCTTCGATCAGAATACCGGCGCATTTTTCGCCGGCGAGCAGGAGATCGTTCGGCCACTTGAATCGAAGCGCGGCGGCAAGTGCCGGGGCTTCGGCGACGATCGCGTCGCGCAACGCCAATACGGCGACGAAAGCAAGCTCTGGAGCGCGCTCGAAGCGCGATGGATCGCGCAGCAGAAGACTGGCGTAGAGATTACCCGGCGCCGAGTTCCAGGAGCGGCCCATCCGCCCGCGGCCTGCGGTCTGCGCCTCGGCAGTGACCCAGAAGGATCTGCTTTCACCACGTGCGGCGCGCTCGAACGCTTCCTGGTTGGTCGAGCCGACGGTTCCGAGGGCAACGAGCCCTATCTGCGCATCAACCGCGCTGGGATCGAGATGCATCAGAACAGCGAATGAGCAGCGCCGCTCGCTATGCCCACGAGTGACGCCGGATAGACGCAGAACAGGATGTTGAACAGCGCATTGGCGCCGAGCACGACCTTCAACTCGTTGGGCATGCGGTAAAAGGGTTCTGCCGGTTCATCGAAATACATGATTTTGACGATTGCCAGATAGTAATAGGCGCCTACCACACTCGCCAGCACGCCAATGACCGCAAGTACGTAGAGTCCGGCCTTGATGGCCGCGACGAATACGTAGAATTTCGCGAAGAAACCGGCGAGCGGCGGCACGCCGGCCATGGAGAACAATAGCATCGCCAGCAGAAAAGCCATGGTCGGATGCGTGCGCGCCAATCCCGCGAGCTGATCGATTGATTCGACCATGCCACCATCCCGGCGCATTGAAAGGATCACGGCGAAGGTGCCGAGCGTCATGGTGATATAGATCGCCATATAGACAAGCACGCCCTGCACGCCTTCAAACGTACCAGCGGCGAGCCCGACCAGCGCAAAGCCCATATGGCCGATCGAAGAATACGCCATCAGCCGCTTGAAGTTGCGCTGGCCGATGGCGGCGAAGGACCCGAGCAGCATCGAAGCGATGGAAACGAAGGCAACGATCTCCTGCCATTGAGCGGTGATGCCCGGAAAAGCCGCGACCGAGGCACGCACGAACATGGCGATGCCGGCCACCTTGGGCGCGGCAGCGAAAAACGCCGTCACCGGCGTTGGTGCGCCCTCGTAGACGTCCGGCGTCCACATGTGGAACGGTACGGCCGAAACCTTGAAGCAGAAGCCGGCAAACAGGAACACCAGCCCGAAGATCAAACCCGGCCCGGACTCGGCGGCGGATTTGGCAATGCCGGCAAAGCTCACCGTACCGGTGAATCCGTAGACCAGCGAGGCGCCGTAAAGCAGCATTCCGGACGACAACGCGCCGAGCACGAAGTATTTGAGCCCGGCCTCCGTCGAGCGCAGCGAACTACGATGGCTCGCGGCAACGACGTAGAGCGGCAGGCTCATCAATTCCAGACCGAGGTAAAGCGCGATCAGGTCGGCCGCTGAAATCAGCATCAGCATGCCGAGCGTGGCCAGCACGATGAGCACCGAATACTCGAACCGTTGCTGCTTCTCCCGCGCGTCGTAGTCGATCGACATCAGGATCGCGACCGCGGAGCCAAAAATGGCGAGGACTTTGAGAAAACGCGCGAAGTCGTCGACCACGAAGCTGCCGTCAAAGGCGACGAGCTTGCCGGCTGGCAATAAGACGACGATCACGCCCGCGATTGCCAACAGTACGATCGAAAGCGCGTCGGTAACGGTCGTGGTGCGCTCGCCGCGAAACGCACCGAACATCAACAGCGCCATGGCGCCGCCGGCAAGTACGAGCTCGGGCAGGAGTGGAGTTATTGCAGTCAAAGTCAGCGCGGCGCTCATCCCTCACCTCACCGCCGCCGCCTGGATGTTCGACACCGCATGCTGAAAATTATCGATCAACTGCGTCACCGATGCCGCCGAAACATCGAGTACCGGCTTCGGATAGACGCCAAAGACAATGGTCAGGATTACCAGCGGCGCCAATACGACGATCTCGCGAAAGCCTACGTCTTTGATGTTGAACAAGCTCGGCTTCTCCAGCTGGCCGAAGATCACTTTGCGGTAGAGCCAAAGCGCATAGGCGGCTGACAAGATGGTTCCGAGCGTCGCTAGTGTGGCCACCCAGTTGTTGATGCGGAAGGTGCCGATCAGCGTCAAAAACTCGCCGACAAATCCCGAGGTTCCCGGCAATCCGACATTGGCAAGCGTGAACAACATGAAAGCGAAAGCGTAGATCGGCATGCGATTGACCAAGCCGCCATACGCGGCGATCTCGCGTGTATGCATGCGGTCGTAAATGACGCCGACGCAAAGGAATAAAGCGGCTGAGACGATACCGTGCGAGATCATCTGAAAGATGCCGCCGGCGACACCCTGCGCGGTCATGGCGAATAGCCCCATGGTGACGAAGCCCATATGCGCCACTGAGGAATAAGCGATCAGTTTCTTCACGTCCTCCTGCATCAACGCCACCAGTGAGGTGTAGACGATGGCGATGACCGACAACGCGTAAATCAGCGGCGCCAGTTCGAGCGAGGCGTGTGGGAACATCGGCAGCGAGAAACGAAGGAATCCGTAGCCGCCCATCTTCAACAGGATAGCGGCGAGGATGACCGAACCGGCGGTCGGGGCTTCTACATGGGCGTCAGGCAGCCAAGTGTGGACCGGCCACATCGGCATTTTCACGGCAAACGACGCGAGGAAGGCAAACCAAGCCCAGGTCTGCAAGCTTCGCGGGAACGCATGGTGCAGCAGCGCCGGGATGTCGCTAGTTCCGGCTTGCCAGTACATTGCCATGATGGCGAGCAGCATCAGGACCGAGCCGGCGAAGGTGTAGAGGAAGAACTTGAAGCTCGCGTACACCCGGCGCGGGCCGCCCCACACGCCGATGATCAGGAACATCGGAATGAGACCGCCCTCGAAGAATAGGTAGAACAGCACCAGATCGAGCGCGCAGAAGGTGCCGACCATCAGGGTCTCGAGGACGAGAAAGGCGATCATGTAGGCACGCACGCGATTCTGGATCGCGGTCCAGCTCGCCAGGATGGAAATCGGCATCAGCGCGGTGGTCAGGATCACGAACGGCAGTGAAATACCGTCGACGCCCATCGAATAGGTGATGGCACCGCCAAGCCAAGGGCGCTTTTCCACGAATTGGAAATCGGCCGAGGCCGGGTCGAAACGCCAGATAAGGATCAAGGAGATGACAAATGTAATGAGGGTGGTCCACAACGCGACCCAGCGTGCGTTGCGCACACCGGATTCGTCGTCGCGCAGGCTAGCAATGAACAACGCGCCGACGATCGGCAGGAAGGTGACGACGGACAGGATGGGCCAGCTCGTCATCAATGCACCCCTGCAAACATGA
>JASHSY010000109.1 GCA_030040825.1 Xanthobacteraceae bacterium | reverse complement strand
GGTCTTTTCCACCACCGACCACATCACCGGCTTGGAGCCGCGATAGAGCGTGCCGTTCGCCGCGAATTTCATTAATTCGCGCGCGATCTGCGCCTCGGCATCGAAATCCATCGTGGTGTAAGGATGCGCCCAGTCGCCGACGACGCCGAGGCGCTCGAACTCATCGCGCTGCACCCCGATCCAGTGCTGCGCGAAGGCGCGGCACTCCTGCCGGAATTCCACCAGCGCGGCCGGATTGGAGAGGTCGGGCTTCGGCTTTCCCTTGGCCCGGTAATTCTCTTCTTCGATCTTCCACTCGATCGGCAGGCCGTGACAGTCCCAACCGGGCACGTAATTCGAGTCGTAGCCGAGCATCTGCTGGCTGCGCGTCACTACGTCCTTGAGGATCTTATTGAGCGCGTGACCGATGTGGATGTTGCCGTTGGCATAAGGCGGCCCGTCGTGCAGGACGAAACGTGGGCGTCCCTTGGCCGCCGCGCGCAATCGCCCATAAAGGCCAAGGCTCTTCCAGCGGGCGAGAATTTCCGGCTCTTTCTGCGGCAGACCGGCGCGCATGGGAAAGTCGGTCTTGGGCAAAAACAGCGTTTCGCTGTAATCGCGGGCTTTTGCCGGCGTTTCGTTCATGCCGGGCCTTCTAACAAGCGTTTGGCACGGCGCAAAGGGCTCCGGCGACCCCCACCGTTCGGAATTGCGGAACCCCGGTTCAGACGCCGCGTTGACGCCCCGGATCATCCCGGCTGGGGCGAGAGACTGCGCGTGGACTATGTCAGGCCAAAACGGGAAGTCCGCCATTCGTTGGTGATGAGCGATTCGCGACCGCTGGAGGATACGGGCGTCGCGTGGGCGTCGCTTAGCCGAGCCGCGACGATCGGCATCTTTCTCCTCGCCTTTGGCACGTTTCTCTATTTCGGCCGCGCGATCCTGTTGCCGATTCTCTCCGCTATCGTGGTCGCCACGACACTCGCGCCTCTCGTCAAGTTCGGCAGACGTCGCGGCGTTTCGTCATGGATCACCGCACTCTTGATCGTTTTTCTATGCCTCGGAGTTTTAAGTCTCGCCATGACCGCCATGGCCGGACCGGTAAGCGAGTGGATCGGGCGAGCGCCGGAAATCTGGGCAAGCATCAAGCAGAAATTTGCGGTGCTTGAGCAGCCGTTTGCCGCAGCACGCCAACTGCAAACTGCGGTGTTCGGCGAATCGAGTACAGCGGGAACGAGTGCAGGCGTGGGCTTGCCGAGTGTTGTTTTGCCGGTGGTGGCGTTTGTCACTCCGGCGGCCGGCGAATTGCTGCTGTTCTTCGGCACCTTGATTTTCTGCCTTGGCGGACAGTTTGAACTGCGCACCCGGCTGGTGTCGTTGTTCGCCGAGCGTGAAGCAAAATTGCGTTTCCTGAAAATCATGAATGACATTGAGAAGAATTTGGCCGGTTATGTCGCCATCGTGACAATGATCAACATTGCGCTGGGCGTGGTCGTGGCGATCGGCGCATTCTTGCTTGGCCTGCCCAACCCGGCGATTTTCGGGGTGCTGGCTGCGCTGCTCAATTACGTGCCGTATGTGGGACCGGCGATTATGGTGGTCGTGCTGTTCGGCGTGGGCTTGGTCACTTTCCCGTCGCTCAGCCACGCCTTGATCGCACCTTTGGGCTTGATCGCGCTCACCACCGCCGAGGGACATTTCATCACCCCGACCCTGGTTGGCCGTCACGTGACACTCAATCCGTTATTGATCTTTATTGCGCTTGCATTCTGGACCTGGATGTGGGGACCGCTCGGCGCCTTTCTCGCCGCTCCCCTATCGATTGTCGGGCTTGTCGTTTTCAATCACTTATTTCCTCATGAAGACATCAGGCTTCCTGATTGAATGGAACCTTCCAGAGCCCATATAATTGTCGCAGCATTCCCATTCGTTCGGTCGAAGTATGGAGGGTAAGCATGAGCATCGGCTCGACAGCATCGCAAAACGCACGCGCGGCTGCGAACGAGGCGCGCGAGGCCGTGCATGAATTCCGCAAGGCCGCATCCGATTCAGCCGGCGACTTTGAGCGCGACTTGCAGGCCTTGCGCGATGATTTCCGGCGGCTTGCCGACCAAGTGGCCGACATTCTTGCCGGCAAGGGAACGGCGGCCTGGCGGCACGCCAAATCGGGCGTGGACGAGGCTATTTCCGAAGCCCAGGACAAAGGGCAAGAGGCAGCGGACGCGGTGCGCGAAGTGTCGGGTCATTTCGCCGAGGCCCTCAATGAATCGATCAAAACGCGGCCCTACACGACATTGGCGCTCGCTGCCGGGTTGGCATTTTTGTTCGGCGCGGCCTGGCGCCGGTAGCGCTTCGGTACCGGCAGCGGCGGGCGAGCGGGAGTATTCGTGCTGAAAAACTTAGTCCATGACATTACACTCGCCGTTCAAGCGCGCAGCGGCTTGAATGCCGGCCTGTTTGTCTGGCTCGCCCTGATTGCGCTTGCGTCGTTGACCGCATTCGCCTTTCTCTGCGTCGCGGCCTATGTGTGGCTGGTCTTGCAGTTCGGCACCATTTTCGCCGCGCTCATCATGGCCGGCGTATTTATCCTGATTGCGATTATCGGAGCGATCGTTTTCGCTATTTCGCGCCGGCGCGCCAGGGAGCGTGCCATTCTCGAGCGCGCCGCACGTGCGCGCGGCTCCTCATGGCTGTTCGATCCGAAAATTCTCGGCGTCGCCGTGCAGGCGGGCCGTGCGCTCGGCTGGGAACGCATCGTCCCGGTCGCCCTCCTCGGCCTGTTGGCCGCGCAGTGGGCGCGCGACGGCCGCGAGCGCAAAGCCGACGATGCGACCTGACCGCTTCGGCTAAATCGGCGGAAACGCCGGATCGCGCTCAAGCGCGGCGCGCGCATGCTTCACATCGTCGTTCATCGCATGCTTAAGTGCCTCGACCGAGCCAAAGGTTTTCTCCTCGCGGATCCATGCGATGAAAGCGACGTCGATATTTTGTCCGTAGAGGTCGCCGGTGAAATCGAACAGGAAAATTTCCAATAGGACCACACCGGTATCGAACATTGGCCTTCGGCCGAAATTCGCGACGCCGTCGTAACGCCGACCGGCGTGTGCGACCCGCACGGCATAGACGCCGTGGCGAAGCCGGCAACTGGCATCGAGCCGCACGTTGGCGGTTGGAAAGCCGAGGTCGCGGCCGCGCTTATCGCCATGAATCACTTCGCCAGACACGAACCACGGAAATCCGAGCAGAGCAGCCGCCTCGCGGAGATTTCCGCCGGCGAGTGCGGCGCGGATCGGACCGGAAGACACCGGGCGTCCGTTGAGCTCAAATGGAGCAACCACATCGACGGTGAATCCGAATTTGCGGCCTTGTTCGGCGAGAAATTCCGGTGAGCCCGCGCGATTTTTGCCGAAATGGAAATTAAAGCCGATGACGGCACCGCTCATGGCGAAGCGTCCGACCAGGATGCGCGCGACGAAATCTTCCGCCGAACAAGCCGCCAGTACTGCGTTGAACGTCAGAACGACTGCGCCATCGAGCCCGGTCGATGCAAGCAGCCGCATTTTTGCGGCTTCGTCGGTCAACCGAAACAGCAGTTCGCCGGGTTTGAAGAAAACGCGCGGATGCGGCTCAAACGTCAGCGCGCCTGCCGGCTTGCCAATGCGTTTGGCGCGATCAATCGCGGCGGCGATAACCGCCTGGTGGCCACGATGGACGCCATCGAAATTCCCCATCGCCAGTACGGCGCCGTGCAGTGCGCCGTCGGGATCGCCACCGCGCACGACGAGAAAGTCCTTCGCTGCCATGGAGCTTCAATGGTTAAAAAAATCTGTGGGGCCGTAGGTGCCGCTGGGATGGGCTTTAGTCAAGCACGCGAGATGGACGGAGCGGAAGGGAACCGGCCACAGAAGCCGGCGATTAACCTGAAATTCAGCGACGTATTGATACAATTTTCGACGATGGCCTTCGATCCGTCTTTGTCAGTCCTGGTGGTCGATGACTACGCCACCATGGTACGCATCATCCGCAATCTTTTGCGGCAGCTCGGCTTTGTCGATATCGACGACGCCAGCGATGGCGCTTCGGGGCTCACCATGATGCGGCACAAGCGCTACGGCCTGGTGATTTCGGATTGGAACATGGAGCCGATGACCGGCTTCGAGTTCTTGCGCGAGGTGCGGTCAGATCCGGCACTCAGCGAGACGCCTTTTATCATGGTCACCGCTGAATCGAAGACCGAGAACGTGATCGCGGCACGCAAGGCCGGCGTGAACAATTACATCGTCAAGCCATTCAACGCCCAGACGCTGAAGGCTAAGATCGAGGCGGTATTCGCCACGGCGAACGAGCCGACCGCGGCGTAACGATTAGTGGAGCGGATTTGACATCCGCTACCCACCTGGCGGCAAATCGTAACGTAA
>JASHSY010000108.1 GCA_030040825.1 Xanthobacteraceae bacterium | reverse complement strand
GCGCCGCACGCATCAGATTGACGTTGCCGACGCACTCAAAGGTGTAATCGGCGCCTCCGATTTGGTCGGTGCCGCTCTTGGTCATGCTGACGAGATGTGCCACGAGATCTCCGCCCACCTCCTTCGAATTGACAAAGTGGGTCATGCCGAAGCGTTCGCCCCAAGCCTTCTTGTCCGGGTTGACGTCAACACCGATGATCATGTCGGCGCCGGCCAACCGTAATCCCTGGATGACATTCAGCCCGATGCCGCCAAGGCCGAACACAATCGCTTTGGCGCCCGGCTCGACCTTGGCGGTGTTGATGACCGCGCCGATTCCAGTGGTGACGCCGCAGCCGATGTAACAGACTTTGTCAAACGGGGCGTCCTCGCGGATTTTCGCCACCGCGATTTCCGGCAGGACGGTGAAATTCGCGAAGGTCGAGCAGCCCATATAGTGGTGGATCTTTTTGCCATCGATCGAGAAGCGCGAGGTGCCGTCGGGCATGACGCCTTGGCCCTGGGTCGCGCGGATCGCAGTGCAGAGATTGGTCTTTCGCGACAGGCAGGAGGGGCACTGCCGACATTCCGGCGTGTAAAGCGGGATAACGTGATCGCCTTTTTTGACCGACGTCACGCCGGCGCCAACGTCGACGACGATACCGGCGCCTTCGTGACCGAGGATCGCAGGGAACAAGCCCTCGGGATCCGCACCAGAAAGCGTGAATTCGTCGGTATGGCAGATACCGGTCGCTTTGATTTCGACCAGCACCTCGCCGGCGCGCGGACCGGCAAGGTTGACCGTTGTGACCTCAAGCGGTTTGCCGGGGGTGAATGCCACGGCGGCGCGCACATCCATGAGAGTCCTCGCCTTTGCGGAGAGTTTTTGGGAACGAGCCCGAAGTCTGCACGCGGCTACCGCAAAAACAAGCGGCCGAACACCTATATGATCGGGACTGCGCTTTTGCGGTCGAGCCGCCTCAGCGCGAAGGGGGAGGACCCATGCGGCAAATCTGGATCACGCGCGCGGGCCCGCCCGAGGTCCTTCAGGTTAAGGAGGCGCCGGATCCTGAGTCCAAGGCCGGCGAGGTTCGGATTCGCGTTGAGGCAAGTGGGGTCAACTTCGCCGACATCATGGGGCGTATGGGCGTCTACCCGGATTTGCCTCCCCTGCCGGTCGTGCCAGGTTACGAAGTGAGCGGCCGTGTCGATGCCGTCGGCATCGGTGTCGATGCAAGCTGGGTCGGGCGCGACGTCGTCGCCCTGACGCGTTTTGGCGGCTACGCCGACGTGGTCTGTGTTCCGGCAAAGCAAATCTTTGCGCGGCCGGCCTCTCTGTCGGCGCTCGAAGGCGCGGCCATCCCAGTCAATTACTTCACCGCCTGGCAGCTCATCGTCGTGATGGGTGCGCTCAAACCAAGCGAGACCGTGCTGGTTCATTCGGCGGGAGGTGGCGTTGGCATTGCGGCGACGCAGATTGCCAAGCACATTGGCGCGCGCGTGATCGGCACGGCGTCAGCGTCCAAGCACCCTGAATTGCGTGCGCTTGGTGTCGATGAACTGATCGATTATCGCACCGAGGACTTCGAGGCGCGCGTGCGCGCGATAACCAATGGCAATGGCGTCGAGCTGATCCTCGACGCCATTGGCGGAGAATCCTTCAAAAAAGGGTACCGCGTGCTTGCGCCCACCGGCCGGCTCGGAATGTTTGGCGTCTCGGCGCTCGCGAGCGGCAAACAGCGAAACGTGCTGGCGCTGTTTTCGATGCTCGTCAACACGCCGTGGTTTCAGTTCAATCCCTTGCGACTGATGAACGCTAACAAAGGCGTCTTCGGTGTCAACCTCGGCCACATGTGGGGCCAAATCGATCGTCTGCATGGATGGGGCGATGCGCTCATGGAGATGGCCGCCAAAGGCGTCGTCAAGCCGAAGATCGCACGGAGCTTCCGGTTCGACGAAGCGCCGCAGGCGCATCACTTTATTCAGGACCGGCAGAACATCGGCAAAGTTCTGCTGGTGCCTTAAATGCAAAGAGCGCGGCCGAAGCCGCGCCCGCATAACATGGAGAAAATCTTTGCAGTTTACCGTGGTTGCGGAACGACCCGGATGTAAGGTTTCGGCGTCTTCCAGCCCTGCGGATAGAGCTTCTTTGCTTCGTCGTCGGTGATAGCGCCGCCGAGAATGACATCCTCGCCCTGTTTCCAATTCGCAGGCGTCGAGACCCGGTGCTTCGCAGTGAGCTGAAGTGAATCGACCACTCGCAGTACCTCATCGAAGTTGCGCCCGGTGCTCATCGGATAGACCAGCACCAGCTTGATCTTCTTGTCAGGACCGATGACGAAAACGTTGCGCACGGTTTGGTTGTCGTTGGGGGTGCGGCCTTCCGAAGTGCCGGTCGTGGCCGCTGGCAGCATGCCGTATAGCTTCGAAACTTTCAGATCGGTATCGCCGATCATCGGGTAATTCGGCGCGAATCCGACCACGTCCTTGATGTCACCCGCCCACTTTTTATGGTTGTCGACTGGGTCTACCGACAGCCCGATGATTTTGACGTTGCGTTTGTCGAATTCCGGCTTCAGCTGGGCCATGGTGCCCAGTTCGGTGGTGCAAACCGGGGTGAAATCCTTGGGATGCGAAAACAGCACAACCCAGGAATTACCCGCCCAATCGTGGAAACGGATTTTGCCTTCAGTCGTTTCGGCCTCGAAATCCGGGGCGTTATCGCCAATCTGGAGCGCCATGGAATCCTCCGTACTCTGTGCTCTGATCCGAAATGTTCAGGAATTTGCGCGTACTACATAGCGGGCAGGGGAGAGCAATACTAGGCCCAATACTAGGGATGTGCGTTCGAATTAGCCGCCAAACTCAGAACAATTGCGTGGCCGCCGCCGTTGTCTTTGGAAGAAATTTCCTAGTCATTTTCGCGTCGAACAAGACCGCCGGTTGACGGTTATCGCCCCAAGGACCGATTGGTCAGGGGCGAATATGCCGCGACTTTGCCGCATCCTCGCCCTTTGGTGGCCAGCGTCGCGCAGTAGCTATTGTGCATGAATCAGGGTCGCCCTGCCGCTTTGGCTTTGATCGCGACGATCATGCGCTCTCCGATTGTGTTGAGCCGTCGGTCGGATTCACTGCCAGCCGGATTTGGGGATGTCGACGCTGCCATCCTGGCTTGGATCGCCGCGGAAGGCCGCCGTATCGGCCGCGGCTATACCCTCATGTAAAAGACGCGGCGCGGCCGCGGCGACACAGAATCGATTTTCGGCGCGAACGGCGGACCGCAGCTAGCTGGCTGCGGTCATTGACATTTTAACGCCGACCCCGCAAAGCCAAAGGACCGGTTTGCGGGTATTAAGCCGCTATGTTCAAGCGTATCCTGATTGCCAACCGCGGCGAGATCGCCTGCCGGATTATTAAAACCGCCCGTCGGATGGGCATTGAAAGTGTTGCGGTTTATTCCGAGGCCGACCGCGAGGCTTTGCACGTCGAAATGGCCGATCTGGCTGTCGCCATTGGACCGCCGCCGGCGGCGCAAAGCTACTTGGTGATCGATAAGATCGTCACCGCCTGCCTGGAAAGCGGCGCCGAGGCGGTCCATCCGGGCTATGGGTTCCTCTCCGAGCGGGCCGCTTTCGCCGAAGCGCTGGCCAAAGCCGGCATCGTTTTCATCGGTCCAAATCCCAAGGCGATCGCCGCCATGGGCGACAAGATCGAATCCAAGAAGGCTGCCGCCCGCGCCAATGTGTCGACGGTGCCGGGCTATCTGGGCGTCATCGAGGACGAGGAACACGCGGCCAGAATTGCCGAGGAGATCGGCTATCCGGTGATGATCAAGGCCTCCGCCGGTGGCGGCGGCAAAGGCATGCGGATTGCGCTCAGCAAGGCCGACATCGCGGAGAACTTCGCGCGCGCCCGCTCCGAGGCCAAATCCAGCTTCGGCGACGACCGCGTTTTTCTGGAAAAGTTCATCACCGACCCGCGCCACGTCGAAATCCAGGTGCTCGGCGACAAGCACGGCAACATCATTTATCTCGGCGAGCGCGAATGTTCGATCCAGCGCCGCAATCAGAAAGTCATCGAAGAATCGCCAAGCCCGCTGCTCGACGACAAAACGCGGGCGAAGATGGGCGAGCAGGCGGTCGCGCTGGCCAAAGCGGTCGGTTACGACAGTGCCGGCACCGTGGAGTTCGTCGCCGGACAAGATCGCAGCTTCTATTTCCTGGAAATGAACACGCGGTTGCAGGTCGAGCATCCGGTGACCGAGCTCGTCACCGGCATCGATCTCGTGGAACAGATGATCCGCGTCGCCGCGGGCGAGAAGCTCAAAGTCGAGCAGGGTGATATCAAGCTTTCCGGCTGGGCAGTCGAAACCCGCATTTACGCCGAGGATCCATACCGCAATTTCGCGCCCTCGATCGGCCGGCTGGTGCGCTACCGCCCGCCGGCCGAAGGCGTGCGCGGCCGTGTTACAGTGCGTAACGATACTGGCGTGTTCGAGGGTGGTGAAATCTCAGTCTACTACGACCCGATGATCGCCAAACTCGTCACCCACGCCGACACCCGTATCGAGGCGATCGACGCGCAGGCCGACGCGCTCGACGCCTTCACCATCGAGGGCATTCGTCATAACATTCCGTTTCTCGCCGCCATCATGCAGAACCCACGTTGGCGCGCGGGCAAACTTTCGACCGGCTTTATCGCCGAGGAGTTTCCCAGGGGCTTCGAACGGACGACGCCGAGCGGTGCGACCGCGCGTGTGATTGCCGCCGTCGCGGCCGACATCGACCACCGGATGGGGGAACGCAAGCGCCGCATTTCCGGACAAGCCAATAGCGCCATGACGCGCGAGCGGCGGCGTGCGATCACGCTCGGTGGCGAGGAATTGCTCGCCGACGTCAGCTCCGACGGCAATACCGTGACCGTGGCGTTCGAAGACGGTAACAGCCATGGTCTTTCCTCGAACTGGCGTCCCGGAATGCCGGTTTGGACCGGCACGCTCGACGGTGCCGCGATAGCCGTCCATGTGCGCATGATCCCGAACGGCTTCGAGCTTGCTTATCGCGGCTTCGAGGTGAAGGTTTTTGTCTACACCGAGTGCGAGGCGCGCTATGCGCGACTGATGCCGGAGAAGAAGCTCTCTGGCAGTGAAAAATCTGTGCGCTGTCCGATGCCGGGCCTGATCGTGTCGCTCGCCGTTGTTGAAGGCCAGGACGTAAAGGCCGGCGAGACCTTGGCGGTTATCGAGGCGATGAAGATGGAAAACGTTCTGCGCGCCGAGCGTGACGGCGCCATCAGGATAATCCGCGTCAAGCCGGGTGACAGCGTCGCTGTCGATGCGGTGATTATGGAGTTTGCTTAGAAGGCTGCCGAATCTGGCATGATGCGAGCATGCAGCTGCTGCGCATTGTCTTCTCGCCGTCGGGGCGGATTTCGCCGCAGATTTTCATTGCGCTGATCGTTCTCGTCTACCTCGCCGGCGCCGCTTCGCATGCGCTCACCGTGCCTAACGTTATCACGCGTACCGGCCTTTGGCCGTTCATCGGAGCACAGGCGCTGCTGATCTGGATCTGGTACGCGCTGCATGCCAAGCGGCTGCACGACGGCGGCCGAGCCTCCAGTCTCGCCGCCGCTGCCGCCATTCTCTATACGCTTGCGGTGGCGCTGATGATTATTCTTGCTGCGTCATTTTACGGCCCGCTTTCCGCGCAGGTTCCCGACGCAAATACGGCGAGCGCGCTTGGTCTCATCCTGCTGGTGTCGGTTATTTCCATCTTGCTTGGCGCGCCGCATTACGATGTGGCGTGGCTGATGGTGACGGCGTTGCTGCTGCTGGCTTTCGTGCCGATCATCGTAGCCGTGACCGTCACGCTTTGGACGGCAACGCGGCCGAGTATCCAGCAGCCGGCGAGCTGATGCTGCATTTTGCTTATGGTTCGAACATGAGCCGCCGGATCATGCACCGGCATGCGCCGGAGGCGGTTGAGTTTGGCGTTGCCGCGCTGTCGCATTATCGCTTCGTCATCACCGCCGACGGTTATGCCTCGCTTGAACGGGGCCGCACCGAAGTCGTTTACGGGGTGTTATGGCGCCTTACGCCGCGCGACCGCGCGACGCTCGACGTCTGGGAAAACGTTGCTGGAGGCCTCTATCGCCCGGTGACGTTGCCGGTGCAGCAGGACGGCCGCCATCGCCCCGCGCTGACCTACCTGGCGCGGCCGGGCCGACTGGGACGAGCCCGGGCCGGCTACGTGGAACTGATAGTCGCGTCGGCGTTGGAGTGGAAATTGCCGCCTACTTACATTGCTTCGTTGCGGCAGTGGCTGCCGAAGCGTGCGGACGGTGCCGCCGGGCCGCGCAAAGTCGAGGATTCCGGATGGACGTAAGTTTTGTAGTCGTCATTCGCGGTCGCGTGCAGGGGGTTGGTTTCCGCGCCTGGACGGAAGTGGCGGCCCTTGAACTCGGCCTCGAAGGTTGGGTGCGCAACCGCCGCGACGGCTCGGTTGAGGCTTTGCTCGCCGGGCCCGAGGAGATTGTGCTGACCATGATCGGGCGATGCTACCGCGGCCCGTCCGGTGCGCGCGTCGAGACGGTCGATCAACGCGAAGCCGGTTCTGCGGATTTGGCGCTGCGCCGCCCCGGCGATTTGTTCTCAGTGCTGCCGAGCTGCTGAACATCGCGCGTTGCGCCGAACAAAGTCTCGAATTCGCGCTTTAATGCGCGGTCGAGATCCGGCATCGAAACCTTGCGCCCGAGATCGGCGAGCGATGTCACGCCGTAGCGGGCGTCGGCGACGCCGCACGGGACGATGCCCGAAAAATGCGAAAGGTCGGGCGCCACGTTGAGCGAAAATCCATGCAGCGTAACCCAATGGCTCACACGAATGCCGATGGCGGCGATTTTATCCTCGGCATTGTCGCCCTTGTCGGGCCGCCGCACCCACACGCCGATGCGATCGTCGCGCCGCTCGCCAAGCACATCGAAAGCGGCGAGCGTGCGGATGATCCATTGCTCGATGGTGGCGACGTAGCGGCGCACGTCCGGCGTGCGCCGCTTGAGGTCAAGCATGACATAGCCGACCCGCTGGCCGGGCCCGTGATAGGTGAACTGCCCGCCACGTCCGACGGCGTGGACCGGAAAGCGCGCCTCAATCAATTCTTGCGGCTGTGCCGACGTGCCGGCGGTATAGAGCGGCGGGTGTTCGAGTAGCCAGGCCAGTTCGGCCGCCTCGCCACGTCCGACCGCCGCGGCGCGGGCGGTCATTTCCGTAAGCGCCACGTCGTAGTCGACGAGCCCCTCGCTGACATACCAGTCTACCGGCGGTGCCGCGGCCGCCGGAATAAGCCCGATTTTCAAATCGTTGCGCGTGTTAACCACCTCGTAACCATGCCGTGGTGAAACAATACCGTACGCAATCTGCACTGACAAAACCGCGCGAGGACTCTTTGGCCACACTCGACAACGTCTCGATCGATATCGCGGTAGTGCTGGGCAAGACCGCCATGCCGATCCACCAGGTGCTGCGGCTTGGGCGCGGCGCCATCATTGAACTGGATTCCTCCGAGGACGATGAGGTCAGGATACTTGCCAACAACTTGCCGGTAGCGAGAGGAACCGTCATTGTCAGTGGCAACCGGATCGCGGTTGAAGTGAAACGCCTGCTGCCGCGTTCGCCCGAAGCGGCCTGACTGCCCAGATAATCTGCGGGCCTTGTCCGGGCCGGGCCTAACTGTTACATCCGCGCGGTCGCGCCAAGCTTTCGGCGCGCGTCCACCCACATGCGGTCGTGGCGGAATTGGTAGACGCACTAGCTTGAGGTGCTAGCGGGGCAACCCGTGGAGGTTCGAGTCCTCTCGACCGCACCAGCCGAGTTAAATAAGCAAAATCAAATACTTAAAGGCGGTTGGTTTTCCGCTTTGGAGAAATAAGTGGAACCACTTTTGGTGTGGATAAGCTATCCTGTTGCCGACTTAGGAACGTAACTGCCTCGAACCGAGAGAGTGTGTTCGCGTCAGTCACCGACTACTGACTCGGAAAGCACGCGTGATGTCTCTCGCCACAATTGTCTCCCAAGACGAAGTCCACGAAACACTCGGGCGCATTGTTGCCGCGCCGTCCTTTACAAACGTTCAGGACGTGCGGCACGGCTACGATAAAGGTCGCATCGTCGTGTTCGTGAAAGCGGACGGCTTTTGGTATCGGCTGCATACCGATCCGCCGAACGCATCCATTCTGGCCGGATTGAAGGCTCGCTCCATCACATGAACCTTCCCCGCTTGCGCGAGGGGAGGTTGTTCAGCGCATTACTCGGAAAA
>JASHSY010000107.1 GCA_030040825.1 Xanthobacteraceae bacterium | reverse complement strand
AGCGCGCACCGCGCGCGCGACGATCCTGCCGTCCCTGTTGAGGCCGTCTTTAATGTAAATGCGCTCAGCGCCGCGCGGCGAGCCGAACTGCATTTCCTCGTGCCGGCTTAACCGGTAGCGCACCGGCGCGCCGGTCAGCCGCGCCGCGAGGATGCAAAGCGGCTCGGTCAACGTGTCGACCTTGCCGCCGAAACCGCCGCCGACCGTGCCGCCGATGAAGTGCAGCTGGTTCGACTGCATGGCATTGATCTTGGCCGAGGTATCGAGCGAGAAGAACAAGGCCTGCGTCGAAGTGTAGACGATGAAGCGGCCGTTGGTGTCGGGGACGGCGATCGAGCCGTTGGTTTCAGTCGGCGCGTGCTCGATGGGCGACATTTGGTAGCGGTCTTCAAGCACGATATCGGCCTGCTTGAATCCCGCGTCGACGTCGCCGAAGCGCAGCTTCTGGTGATCGTATTTGCCGTAATATTCGAAGGTATTTTTCGGATAGGTGGCGTTGACCGATGGCGCGCCCGCCTTAAGCGCTTCCTCGACGTCGAAGACTGCCGGAAGCTGATCGTAGGAGACGCGCACCAACGCCAGCGCTTCGAGCGCGGCGCGCTCGGAGGTGGCGACGATGCCAAGGATCGGCTCGCCCTTATAGCGCACGACATCGGATGCGAGCGAAGGCTCGTCGTCCTTGCCAAACTGGATCAGGCTCAGCAGCGTATTGAGATTGACCGGCACGTCGGCCGCACGAATGATCCGCTTAACGCCGGGCGCGCGCGCCGCGGCCGAATCGTCGATCGACCGGATGCGGGCGTGCGCGTGCGGGCTGCGCAGGATTTTCAAATGCAGCAGATTGGCGAAACGGTGATCGTCGTAATAAGCCGAGGTGCCGGTGACGTGGCCGAGGATGTCCTGACGCGCGGTCGGCTGGCCGACTTCGATCAGGTTGTCGTCGCGTTCGTCGGCGAAGATGTCTTTGCGGAATTCAAGCATTGCGGGTCCTTCAGGCGCGGCGACGGTTGTCGCTATTGGCGACGTCCATCACCGCCTGGATGATCGGCTCGTAGCCGGTACAGCGGCAGATGTTGCCGCACAGCGCGTCGATAACGTCGGCGCGGGTCGGATTGGGATTGCGGTCGAGCAACGCCTTGGCCGCCATCAGCATCCCCGGTGTGCAATAGCCGCATTGGGCGGCAAACCGCTCCATAAATGCGTGCTGCAACGGATGCAGGTCCGCGCCGCGGCGCAGACCGGCGACGGTTTCGATCGACTTGCCGGCACAGGCCTCGGCAAGCGTCACACAGGAAAGCCGCGGAACGCCGTCGATCAGAACCGTGCAGGTGCCGCACGTGCCCTGCCAGCAGCCACCTTTCACCGAAAGGTCGCCGACCGTCTCACGCAGCGTGTCGAGGAGGTTGGCGCCACTTTCGACGAAAGCGGCGACCGCCTCGCCGTTGAGATGAAATTGGATCGGGGTCTTCATTCACGCCTCACGCATGCACCGCGCCGAGCAACAGCCGGCGCAAATAAACCGGAAGAATCTCTCGCCGCCACCAGGCGCTGGCGATGGCGTCGTCGACCGGCGAGGTTCCGTCGGCGGCCACAGCAAGCGCCGGCGCGATGCCGGCGGCGTCGAGGGACCGGCCCTCGAGCGCGCGTTCGGCTGCCTTCGCGCGCAGCGGCGTATGCCCCATCGCGTTGTACGCAATGCGCGCGCCGGCAACGCGGCCGCTCGCAACCGGCAACTGGGCGGAAATCGAAAGCACCGAAATGCCTTTCGGGTGAACGCGGGTCACCTTATGAAAGCGGAACGCATCGGCCGCCGGCCGACGGAATGCAATCGATGACACCAGCGACGTGTTGCGATCGCGGCGGCTGAAAAACTCCTCCAGCGGCAGTTCGCGCTGGCCGAACCCGCCGGCAAACAGAACAGTCGCGTCGAGCGCGAGCAGAGCCGCGGCGAAATCGCCGTACGGGCTCGCGGCAAACAGATTACCGCCCACCGTCGCCGCCTCGCGCACCGCCGGGCCGCCGACCGCGCGCGCCACCGGATGCAAAAACGCAAGCTCGCGCTCGGCGACAATCGCCGCCATGGTGACGCCGGCGCCAAGCTCGATGCGGCCGGATGAAACCGAAATATGCTGCAAGCTCGGATCGGTCGAACGGATCACGGTCTGCACCGAAGGATCGGCCTCGTTGATCGCCCGCATAATCAAAGTGCCGCCACCGAAGAAATGCGCGCCGCGCTCGTTCGAAAGCGCGTTTGCCGCATCGGCCAGGCGGTCAAAGGTCTTTATCGTAACGGTCACGCGCGGCCCTCCAGTCCCGACGAAGCGGCAAGCTGGGCGCGGATCGCTTCGAAGCCCGCTTCATAAATGTCTTCGCTGACCATGCGGGTCATTTCCGCTTCTTCGCCTTTTCGGGTGGTGAACGAGCATCGCCAATCCCAGAACGTGCGATCGCCATCGGTGACCGGCGCCAATCTGACATGAGCGACATAGTTGAACAGCGGAACCGGCGTATCGATCAGGCAATAACTGAAGGTTTGTTCGAGGTCGGACAACGTCAATAGCTGCTCGCGCAATTCGGCGCCGTCGCGCAGAAAAAAATGCCGCACGCAGCCGACTTTGTCGGAGCTTTGGCCGCGCTCGATGCTGCTTTTCCCGACCGCCGGATGCCAGCGGTCGTGGCCGTTGAAATCGCGGAGCAGCGCCCACACCCGGTCGGTCGGCGCATCGATAATGGTTGAGCGCACAATGCGGATCACCGCCCTACCCTCCGAACTGCCGCTTGAGTGCGTCAAAGCCGCCTTGAAATACGCCGCCGCCGATATTGGTGATCAATTCGGCCTCGCGCTCAGGTGCACAGTCGAACTCCGCCGTCCACTCGACGAAAGTCCGCTCGCCATCGGTGATCGGCGTAAGCCGCAGCGTCGCCACGTAATTCTCGACGCCCATCGGCGATTCCAAAATCGAGTAGGTGCAGAACAGGTCGAAGTCGGACAGGCCGAGCAGCTTTTCGCGGATGCGATCGCCGTTACGCAGTCGAAAGTCGCGCACGCAGCCGACCTTGTCCGAAGGCTCACCGTTCTCAATGCGGCTTTCTGCGATCCCCGGATGCCACGACGGCAAGCCGTTGAAATCGCGCACGCGCGCCCAGACGCGATCGGAGCGGCCGTTGATGACGCTCGACACATAGACGCGGGCCATGGATGCTTGTTCCTCCGTTTCCAGTTAAGGCTGCGCCAAATTATCCGGCCGATCCGCCGCCGCTGCCGCCACCTTCCTCCGGCGGTTTTTTCGCGGTCTCCTTGCGGATGCCCTGCATATCGCGCGCTTCGCGGATGAGGCCGGGCATACGCGCGAGACTGCCGCCTTCGATGCCGATCTCGGCGAGAATCTGGTCGATCATCGGCGCTTGCACGCGATAGCGAAGCGCCGAATCGATCACCTCGTCGGTCGCGCTGCGGCCGCTCCCGCCATCGCGGCCGCCGCCGCCGCTCAGTCCGTCCACCTGGAGAATGCGGATGCCTTCGATCTTCTCCATCGGCTTGACGCTTTCGCGCACGATGCCTTCGATGCGCTCCAGCAGCCGGCGGCGGAAGATTGAGGCACGCGCCGCATCCGACAGCACGTTCTCCGCCTCGTTGAACGCACGCTGCGATTCGGCTTCGACCGCCGCGCGCACCTGCTCGGCGGCCGCGGCGATACGCACCTCCTCAGCTTCCTTCTCGGCGATCAGCACCTCGACCTGACGGCGGCGCCGGGCCGCTTCGCTTTCCCGTACGGTCTTGACCCGCTCCTCAGCCTCGACCGCCTGCGCGCGCGCGGCTTCGGCATCGGCCTGCGCCACCGATTGCTCGCGCGACTTGCGGGCGATTTCGATGGCGCTTTCCATGCGGGCGTTCTCGACCGCGGTTTCGCGGGCGATTTCAAGCTGCCGCAGCTCGCGATCCCGCAAGATGCGCGCTTCGTCGATGCCGCGCTCAGACGCGATCCGCGCGCGTTCGATTTCCTCGCGCGCAGCGATCTCGGCCTCCTGCAACGCCTGGCCGCGAGCGACCTCGAACTGCTCGACCGCACGCCGCCGCTCCAGCCGGGCAAGCTCGATGGTCTGCTCGCGCACCACATCGGTGCGACCAACCTGCTGCGCGGCGACGATGTCGGCTTCCTTCACCTTG
>JASHSY010000106.1 GCA_030040825.1 Xanthobacteraceae bacterium | reverse complement strand
GCGCAACCGCCACTGGCGACCGCTACAGAAACCCCGAGGTTTTCAGCACTTCGTACAGGGCCATTGCCGCTACAGCGGCGGTGCCGAGATAGAACGCGACAAACGTTATACGAGACCCGATCATCGCAACGCCCCTCCACGCGACTAACAGAGGAGAAGGCTAACGACCGAGGCACGGCCTGTCACGACGCTGTGATGAAAGCATCAACAGGTTTTTCGGCATCAAGTTCCACGATGCTCGCAACCCGCGGCCGGGTACGTGCCTTATGAAACTGGCTGAATCCTCGCAGCGCGAATTGGGCGCCGGGTAGGATGAAAGACAGTCCTCTACTCAGCAGCTGCTGGGCACGCTGTTGTACTGCACGCACACGCTGCTGCGCGGCGTGGTGAGGATACTATCTGCAAGATTGATCGGCCCGGTCAGGAACGCCCCGAACATCGGGCTATAGGTGTAATTTACGGAGGCCTGGATCACATAGCAGGGATAGGTGCCGCCGCATGAATTCTGGGCGAAGTTGGTCGGCAAGGTGTAAGTAGCTCCCTGCGTCAGGGCGGTGCCGTTGACCGCGTAGCTCCAGCTGACCGTTGCGTTCGTGGCGGTGGTCGCCTTTATCTGCGAAATGATCATAACGGTCGGCGTGTTCGAATACGGCGAAAGGATAGCTGAAGTTGCGCCGGTTATCGTCGACATAGTCGTCGTCGAGATCGCGGCATTGCCGATACCGTATTGATTGGTAATCGCGCCCAGCGCATAAGTCGCGGCTCGCACTTTCATGTAAATGACAATCGCGTTCCCGGCATCGAACGAGCCAAGCAACAACAGCAAAAGCACCGGCATAACCATCGCAAACTCGATTGCCGCGACGGCACGAGTCGAATCCACAAACCGGCGGATGGTGTGCACAACGCCGAGGGCCATGTTAATAGGGCTCCACCCGGAACGCGCTGACCCCCATCATTTCGGCAGCGCCGTTAGGCAAATTGGACAGTACAAATCCCAACGGTCCGCTCACCACCGACCACGGATAAACAAGCTGGACGACCATCACTTCACCCGGCGTCCCCGGATTGTACGCAAATGATGTAACGGCGTTGCCGTTGTTGTACAGCGCCGGCGCCGAGGTATTGGCGGCAGCAAAGGATGCGGAGTTCTGCACGACAAGGATCATGTTCGCGCAGGTGAACAGCGCGGACGGACAGACCTTGCTTATGACTGTGCTTGCGCTCCAGTTGCCATTTTGGGCTTGCCCAGTCATGAAGTAGCGGCCTGCCTGCACGGCAGCGTTTTGCAAGGCCATCTGTGCAAACATAAAGACGCAGGTTTGAAACACCGCGATGAGTGTTGCTAAAAAGGCCGGCGCGATCAGGGCAAATTCGACGGCGGTGGCTCCCCGTTCGGCTTTGCTGAAACGAAAAAAACCTGCCACGCCGCGCCGCAAATATTTGGTGAGCTTTCCGGCCATGTTGAACAGGTTCGCTTCCCTACCCAGTCGGAGCATCGTGCGATGTTTCAAATATCTCGTGCCAACTCATTATCAGCTCAGCGGGATTTCCGGTTTCGCAACCCCGACCAATAGATCAAAGGCATTGATTTTTCGTTGCCCCGACCGCAGAGCCACAGCGCCGTGATCGTTAATGACCGGTTGCGCCGATGGAAGAAATAAACGCTGCGGCGTTGGACGCGCTTATTGCTCGAGCACGAGCTTGCCGTCGCTGTATTCAAAATGGCGCAGCCGCGACAGAAACGAGAGGCCAAGCAGATTGTCGCTCAGCGCGCCCTCCGGCATAACCAGCGCGGCCACATCGTGGACTACCAGATCGCCGACTTCCACGCGGTCGAGCCGGGCTGGTGCGGCGCGCACGGTACCGTTGGCGGTCCTGACCTCGGCAACATATTCGCGCCGCGCCGGACGGATGCCGAGCCGAGCCGCATCGTCTGCCGTCAACGCGATCACAGTTGCGCCGGTATCGATCATAAAATTGAGATGGCGGCCATCGATGCGGGCTTCGACCTCAAAATGTCCGCGGCCATCACGCGGTACGACCACCGACCGGGGACTGACCGGGTTGTTTGCGGCCGGCGACTGCGGGCGCGCCGCCATAGCAATCGGCGCTGGGGTGTGCGCTTCGCCGAGATGCGCGGCATAGCGCGGAACGAGAATGCTCGCCGCAAGCGCGAGCCCGGCGAATGTGACGATGGAGCGCATGAAACGACCGCGTTGATTGCGGCCATCCGTATATGCAAGCCGCAAACGCCGTACTAATAGGCGGCGGGCGGCGACGGAATTTGGCGCGCGATAGTCAGCGGCTGCTTACCAATTTCCGTCGTATTTTAACGATCGTCGGCGGCCCTTCGAACGCGCTTTACGGGTGACAGCGTAGTAAGCCATTCCAGTCGCAATAACCGAAACCAACGCGGCAACACCCGAACGACTGCGGCGAACAGGAATAGACCTGATATTGGAACCCGCAATGGTCGGAGCAATACGGGCGGCCGGTCAGGGCATCGGTCGCGCAATGATTGCGCAGGCGCCGCGGCAACGTTTGCGGTTCTTGCCAGTCGGCATTGATAACTGGAACGACCATCGGCAGCCGCGTCACCGGCGCAGCGGCACAGACGCAAACTGTTGTCACTGTTGCGATCAAGATAAGAACCAGAGTTTTCACGACACGCGCTCCGCGGCGGGGCCGGCAATCGAGGGCGAGTCCACCGCATTGGCGGCGAGCGACCATTTGTCTTCTATTTGCGTTATTCGCTGGCGCGGCAATCGGACGACGAAGCGGGACCCCCGACCTTCCTTGCTGGTGACTTCAACACTACCACCGTGCAGTTCTACCGCGGTCTTGGCCAAATAGAGGCCAACCCCGGTCCCGACGATGCCGGAGACATTGCTGCCACGGTAATAGCGTTCGAACAGCCGGGTGAGGTCGCCAGCCGGAACGCCAATGCCACGGTCGACGACCGCAACCACGGCCTGATCGTCGACGATCCCGGCATCGACTTCAATCAGACCGCCGGCGGGCGAATACTTGACGGCGTTGGCGACCAGATTGCTAAAGGTCTGAAACAAGAGCTTAGCGTCGCCGACAACAGGCATCGACGCAACATCGAATCGCTCGGCGATCTGCGCATTCGGCACCATCTCGCGATGCAGTTGGCAGACTTCCCGCAGCAACGGTGCGAGATCGATCCTCTCGGCCTGGAAATAAAGTTCGGCGCCGCCGTCGGTGAGACGCGCTGAATTGAGCAGGTTGTCAATCAAATGGGTCAACCGCAATACGGCGGTGCGGATTTTTCCGGCGCGCTCGTCGATTTCCGCCATACTAAGCGTGTTCTTGGTTTTCATCAGGCGGCGCGCATGACCGTCTATGACGGTCAGCGGCGTACGAAATTCGTGCGATGCCATAGATATGAAGTTGCGCTGAGCCAACGCCAAGCGCTGCTCCTGCGCCAGTTGCTCCTCCAGCATGGCAGCTTGGCGACCGAGCATGCGTTGACTGCGCATTAATTCGATGGCGTTGGTGCGAAAGACGGTCGTCGCCTGCGCCATCTCGCCAATTTCATCGCCCCTTGCAGTCTCGGGAATGTCGATATCGGTATTGTTGGCGGCAAGTGCCCGCATGCTGCCCGCGAGACGCAGGAGGGGGGCCGAAATCGACCGACTGATATGGATCAGCGCCAAAACCACCATCAGGCCAGCGAGCAACATGGCGAGAAAAATGAGCCAAAATGCCTGTCGATAGGCGTAGCTGAGGCGCTCGCTTGCGGCGGCCGCAGCAGCGACCGCCTGATCGGTCAGGCGGCCAAGCGTGTCGCTTGCCGCATCGTAGGCTGAACGCGATGTGCCGGTGTAGATCGCAAGCGCTTCCGCCTTACGGTTGGTGCGTGAAAGCGCAAGCATCCGGTTGACGAATGTCCGATAGTCGGTCCAATCCGCTTTGAACTCCTCGTACAGGCGCTGTTGGGCCGGCTGGTGACGAATTTGCTCGAAACCGCGCTCGGCCTTGGCAATAGAGCGATCGAGCTCCTCCATCTGCCTTTCGGTGGCGGCGATCTGGGCCGTCTCCGACGACAGCAGA
The DNA here is from genome assembly GCA_030040825.1 of Xanthobacteraceae bacterium. Classification (GTDB taxonomy): domain Bacteria; phylum Pseudomonadota; class Alphaproteobacteria; order Rhizobiales; family Xanthobacteraceae; genus BOG-931. The sequence goes on along the minus strand of JASHSY010000106.1, from coordinate 15,258 downwards.
TTGCTGCCTTCAATGGCGCGGAAATCGGATGTGAAGTTGTTAAGGTCGCCGAGAACGCGCGTGTCCGGTAACCAAACGTCGGCTACGTCGGCGGACAGCGCATTGAAATTACTCAGGCGCCAGACGCTGAACAGGCCCAGCACCACCACTAACAGAAAAAACCCCAAAAACACTGCGGTGAGGTGAAAACGGATCGAATGCGGCTGTCGCATGACCAATGACCATTAATGCGCCAACGCCCGCAACCGCGACGCGGGCGTTACCGGCCAGACATTAGTATACTTTATATACACGCCGCGAAGAGGCAGAAACCGCAACGCGGTAAATCGCCGACCTTGCAGGTGTCAGCCCCGGTGGCCCGCCTGTCGATTGCGCTGGCCGCCTGAAGTCGCAATATAGCTCATGGCCGAAGCCCAAAAGAAAATCCTTTGCATTGAAGACGATCGAGAGACCGCCGCCTTGATTGCCGAGGAACTGGTCGACCGCGGCTACGTGGTCACGCTGGCGCATGACGGCCGCGAAGGGTTGACTGCCATTCTCAAAACCATGCCCGACCTGGTGCTGTCGGATATCAGCATGCCCCTGATGTCCGGCTTCGAGCTTCTGGAACGCCTGATCGGGCTTGCACCGCGGTTTGCCAAGATGCCGTTCGTCTTTCTCACCGCGCTAACCGACCGCGACAACGAACTCAAGGGCCGGCACTTGGGCGCCGACGATTACGTAACCAAACCGATCGACTTTGAGGTGCTGGCCACCATCATCGCCGCCCGGCTCGCCGGTGTAGCGCGCACCGGACTTTGGCCGAAGGCCGTCGATCTCAACGACCGCGAAGTCGAGGTGTTGACCTGGGTCGCGCGCGGCAAAACATCGGTCGAGATTGCGCAAATCCTCGGCCTCACCAAGCGAACCATCGACTTTCACATCGATAACGCGCGGGGCAAGCTGGGGGCCGCGACGCGCAGCGAGGCGGTGATCAAAGCAACGACCGGACGTCTGATTGAACCGTAGACGACCAGTGCCAATTCAGAAGTGAATAATCAGATCGCTCGCAGCAATGACCGCCCAATTCCTCGTGGGCGGAATACCTGCATTGGCATTGCCGTTGAAAGCGTTGTTATCGATTGCTCTGTAGTAGGCGATCTCGGGGCGGATTTCGATCTGTGGCGACAGCCAATGCTGCCAGCTCAGCGCCCAGTCGGCGTACGCGTTCGGCACGCCGGTACGCTGTCCCTGCGGATCGTTGAAATACTCGGTCCGCAGCGAAAAATTGTTCAGCTTGTTGGGCGAGTAGTTCAGATAAACGAGAAACGACTGCTCGTCCGCCTGGCAGGTGAGCGGCGCTCCGGCGACCGCGGTGTTGCCGAACTGGCTCGGACCGGAACACCAAGCGGCGTTCGGCGCATTGAATGGAACGAATTGCGGGCTGAACGGCGTGCCGCCGCCCGCAATGATGGCATTGGCGGCGGCGCTGTTGAGGTTCGGCACGTTGTTTTCGTGGATGTTCCAGGTCTCGAAGGCGACGTGCCAATAATCGTTGAACTTGTGATAGTAGGTCAGACCGATCCATTGCAGGTTGTTGTAGCCCCACTGGCCGCCGTTCCAGGCGTCCATCACGAAATTGACATCGTCCCTGCCGTCATCGCTGGTCCAACGGACGCCGAACGTCCCGGACGGCACCGCGCCCGGATCTTTGAGCAGAGTTGCACCGGGGTAAAGCGCGTTACCCGGCATCAAGTTTGGCATGCGCGCATTCATATTCCACGGCATGGTGTCACTGCCGGCGGTAATGCCAAGCTGTAAAACCCAGTTCTTGGTGATCGCGGTCGTCACCTCAATGCCGGTGTTGGTGTAGTTGTCGAACGTATAGGTCAGCGAGTGAACGTAAGTGTAATTGTTCGGTGCAAGCTGCGCCTCGATATCGGGGATTGAAATGAAACGCCCGATGCGTACGTCCATCCCCTGCATCACCGGAAAATAGAGGTCGGTGTACACCATTGGAAAATCAAAACCGTTGACGTTGTTGTGGTTCAGAAGTTGATAGCTGAACAAGCCGTAAGCGGTGGTGTAACGATAATCGACGCCGTAAAGAGTCGAGAAACGAAAACCCCAATCGAAGTGATCGTTTTGCGTGGTGTCGGCCAGGCGCTCGACATAAACGACAGCCTGGTCAAGCTGTATGGTATTCGGGGTGTAGTCATACGCGGCAGGCGCGTTGCCGCCAGGCTTAACCGTATTAGAACTAAGATTGGCGCCAGGAGCGACCCAACCGTAAACCTGAACGTGCGCGTCGTTCATGGCTTGACCGAGCCGCGTGTTGCCGAGCGCGACCATAAGCGGAGAATCGACCGAGTTCGGCCGGGTGACGCCGATATTTTCCGTACCGCCATAGGGCCACTCGGTGAACGGCATCGGTGGACTCGGTTGCGGCGTCGGCGGCCATGCGGCGTCGCTACGGCGCGATGGCGGCGCACTGGGATCGGACGGAGCAACGGCCTTGCCCCATTCAAGCTGGTAATAGCGAACGAACCGCGTAAAGAAATCATCGCCCAGATAGGCGTCGAGGCACTTGTAGTCGGCGTAGGGATCGCAGGCGCCCCGCAAGGCGGCAGCTTTGCCCACCGTGATCGTCCGCGTTTTGGTCGGATTGCAGTTGTAGTCGACGAACGGATCGCAGGCCGGACCCTCAACCCACGCGGTCGGCAAACCGTCCTTCCACACACCATATGCATCGGCAGCCATTGCGCGGCCGCAAATCATTGTCGTTGCCGACAACACAACGCCGGCGACAAAAATCAAACGTCGCATACGCCGCCCCCATTTTTATTCGCAACAAATATGTCCCGCATGCCGGCACGCTTTTGCTTGCGGACTAGCCCGGCAGCCCATTCATTGCAGCAGACGCAGAAAAAATCGATACGGAGCGGAGAGGTTTTTTATAAGAAAAAAATAATAGGCGGCGCCCGCTTAGGTGATGTGCCGGATCGCCGTCACGCAAATGACAACATGCGCGCAATGACTTGCAAGGCTACCCGCAGCTCGGGCAGCCTCTCACCAGATCTCGTAAATGCACAGCAGCGCGAACGGAATTGCGGCAAGACCAAAATAGATGAAGGTGCGATAGCTGTGGGCGTCTTTCGGGGCACGGAAAAACTGAACGGCAATCCAGATACAGACGGCAAAACCAAGGATCAAACGCACTAAATCGCCAAGTGTATCATAGACGGTCCAGATCGTTTCGTTTTGTGGGAGACTGACGAGAACGGTTATTACCAGGAGGCAGGCGATGAACACGGCGCGCACAGCGAGACCGGTTATGCGCAACCAAACGGGGGCCTGATCGGCCCCGCCCGAAGAATTCCGCCGAACCCAATGGATCGACGGCCAGCTCATCGTGTCCTCCAAGCTTCCAACGCTGGAGTTATTCTAATCTGAAATATAGGCGTTTCCCGTCAAAAATATATAGAACTGATATAATTTGCACTGCCGCAATATAAAAGTAACGCAACCAATCGACAGTCCCCCGTGCACCATTTCAGTGAAAAAATCCGTTCTGACGCAGATATTTGCCCGGACATCTTCCTATAATCGCGCCGCCTGCGATTGGGCGAGTTTCGGCACTGCAACATAGCCGATCGGGATTTTGCGAGCCGGTCGCTTAGTGCTTCGGGCGGATTGAGGTGCCGTTGATTCCCGAAATGGCCGTTGCCGGCCCCCCGAGCGACGCGGCGCTAAAGTGCTGATGGACGCCGCTTCCATTGACCGCGCCCCGCGAGATGCCAACTGAATTCGCTAGCGGGGTCCTGTTTGCGCTCGTATGACCGACCCGGACATCGAACGTCGCAGCTGGGCCAGCCTGAGTTCCCGATGTGCCAATACCGGGAACGATGGAAGGGTGCGGAGCTGCCGGCAGAAGCCGATGTTCGCGCTCAGACCAAACCGCCGCGCCTTGTCGCGAAGAAGGCACGCTTACGGCATTTCGCGTCGCGCGCAACGACGCCGAGAACGTTCGTCGGTGCAGATTCGCGGTCGGCGGCTTGGTCTTGAGTTTGACCTGCTCAATCTTACCCGACCGATGCGGCTGCACGGTGATGCGCGTATCGATATCGTCAGGTTTCCCATCGCTGCGAGCGGCCGCGCCGGAATCAGGTTGCCGACTGACGGCGGGTGAGCTTCCGTGATCGGCGGCGTGTCCGTCGCCAGAGGCGCCTAAACCAGTTTCCTCCGCGAAGCTTGCCGAAGGACTCAAAGCGGCGAGCGCGAACGTGAGCAGGCAGGAGCAAATCTTCAAATTGGCTTTTGTCTGCATCTCGCTGATCTTTGTCGGTATCCCGCACTCACTCCACCGCCTCCGGCGCGTCCGCCGACGGTCCCCGTTCGGTCCGGCCGAGCACCATCGTTTGCAGAGCCGGCACAATCACGAGCAAGATAATCGGGCCGATCAACATCCCGCCGACGACGACGGTGGCGAGCGGCCGTTGCACCTGGCTGCCGATACCGGTCGATACCGCCGCCGGCAAGAGACCGATACAGGCGGACAAGGCGGTCATCAACATCGGCCGCATCCGCTGTTCGGCGGCATGCGCCATTGACTCAATGACTCCCCTGCCGCCTGCCCTGGTCTCGTTGTAATAGGTCATAATCAGGATGCCGTTCATTACTGAAACCCCAAAAAGGGACACGAAGCCGACCGCCGCGGAGATGCTGAAATTCAGGCCCGATAAATAAAGCGCGATGACGCCGCCGCCGGCGGCGAATGGAATGCCGGCAAGCACCAGCAGGCTGTCGCGCAGCGAATTGAACAGGCCGTAGAGCAGGACCAGGATCAGCAGCAGGCTGATCGGCACGATGATTGCGAGCCGGGCCTGCGCGTTCTGCAAATCCTCGAACTCACCGGCCCACACGATGCGATAGCCGGCCGGGAGCTTCACATTCTTTCTTATGCGCTTTTGCGCTTCCGCCACTGCACCGCCAAGATCGCGGTCGCGAACGCTGAACTTGACCGGAATATAGCGCTCTCCCGACTCGTGATAGATGTAGGAGGCGCCGGTATCGAGCGTAATATCGGCAAGTTCAGAGAGTGGAACATAGGCATTGGTGCCGCTCGCCGTCTGGAAGCCGACCTTGATGCTGCGGACCGCTTCCAGACTCGAGCGATACTCGGCCGGCAGCCGCACCACGACATTGAATTGCCGGTCGCCCTCCAAAAGCGTGGTCGCCTGCGTGCCGCCGAGCGCGGCTTGCACAACCGTCGTGACATCGCCGGTATTGAGCCCATAGCGGGCAGCCTTCTGGCGATTGACCCTGATGTTGAGGTTTGGTTGGCCGAGTACATGAAAGATGCCAAGATCGGTGATCCCTCTCACCTGCTGCATCTGCCGCATCACCTCGGTCGCCAAGCGCTCAATTGTCGGCAGATCGCGGCCGATGATCTTGACCGAATTTGCGCCTTTGACGCCGGACAGCGCCTCCTCGATATTGTCCTGGATGTATTGAGAAAAGTTGAAATCGATACCCGGCAGCTCGTCGTTAAATTCCTTCTGCAACTGCGCGATCAGCATGTCTTTGGTGAAACCCGTAGGCCACTGGTCAAATGGCTTCAACGGCACGAACAATTCGACGTTTGAGAACGGCGATGCGTCGCTGCCGTCATCCGGCCGGCCGTGCTGCGACACCGCGGTGACCACTTCGGGATGACGCAGCAGGATTTCGCGCATCTTAGCTGCCGCAGGCTCGCCCGCTTCCAACCCGATGGTCGGCGGCATCGAAGCGCGAATCCAGAGGTTGCCCTCTTCAAGGGCCGGCAGGAATTCGCTGCCCAGGCGCGTCATCAGCAAACCAACGATGACGAGAAATCCGACGGCGACGGCCAGCATGACTTTACGGTGATCCAGCGACCAGTGCAGGATCGGCTCGTAAACCCTGCGTAACCCTTGCACGACAACCGTCTCCGTTTCCGCTACCTGCTCCGGCAGCAAAAAAGAGGCCAGGACCGGGGTGACCGTGAAGGTCGAGAGCAAGGCGCCGAACAGAGCCAAACCGTAGGTACGCGCCATCGGGTTGAAAATCTGGCCTTCGACGCCTTGCATGGTGAACAACGGGACAAACGCTGCAACCGTAATTAGCGCGGAGAAGAAGATCGCCATGTCCACCTGCAAGGCGCTGGCGTAGATCAAGCGTAACCGATCGGTCCAGCGCATGGCATGCGCGTTTTGGTCGGTTTGCCTGGTCGGATCACCGCCAAAGCGACCCTCGGCCAGCTGCTGCAGCAGGTTCTGTCGCTCGGTCGGGCTTTGAAAATTCCGGAAAATGTTCTCGATCAGGATGACAGCCGAGTCGACAATGATACCGAAATCAACGGCACCGACAGACAGCAGGTTCGCGTCCTGGCCCATCAGCACCATGATGATGACGGCGAAAAATAGCGCGAACGGGATATTGACGCCGACGATAATCGCGCTGCGCAAATTGCCGAGAAAAATCCACTGGATGAAAAATACCAAGAGACAACCGAAGATGAGATTGTGCAGCACGGTGTGCGTCGTCACCGACACTAGTTTCGATCGGTCGTAGTAGGGAACGATCTTCACCCCGGGCGGCAAACTGCCGTCGGAGTTCAACTGATCGATTTTTGCCTTGACGCGCGGAATGACGTCGTTGGTGTGATAGGTACGCCCCATGACCACAATCGCGAGCGCAACATCGCTGTCGTGGTCCTTGCCGGCAATGCCCAGGCGGGGCACGTAGCCGACCGAGACCTTGGCCACGTCCTTGACCTGGACGGGAACCCCGTTCGATTGAGTGAGTACAACGTTCTCGATGTCATTGACATGCCAGCCTTGCGTCAAATCAGAGGCGCCGCCCGAATCCATCAGACCGATGCCGCGGATATTGACCGACTGCTGACCGACCGTGATCTCGCGGCCGCCGACATTGATGTTGGCGTTGCCGAGTGCGGTGATGACCTGCGGGATAGTGACGTTATAAGCGTCGAGCTTGTTCAGATCGACGTCCACATCGTACTGTTTGGTGGTGCCACCCCATGAATTTACCGCCACAACGCCGGGCACGGTGTAAAGCCGGCGCGTCACGATCCAGTCCTGCACTGTGCGCAGATTAGTCAATCCGAAGTGCGGCGGCCCGACAATCTGGTAGCGAAAAATTTCGCCGACCAGACTCGATTGCTGGATGACCGGCGATTGACCGCCAGGCAGGCTGACATTCTGCTGCAGCATCAACTGGGTTTGCGTAAAGGCGAAGTAGTAGTCGATGCCATATTTGAAGGTCACTCGGACAAAGGACAGACCGTAGAACGAGGTCGAGCGGATATTGTCCACGCCGGGAGTGATATAAAGGCCGACCTCCATCGGGATGGTGTAGTAGCGCTCCATCTCCTCCGCCGAGAGGCCTGGCGCCTGGGCGGTGATTTCGAGAATGACCGGAGCGGGATTCGGATAGGCCTCGATATTCAGTCTTGAAAACGCGACCAGGCCCGCCGCAATGAAGACCAACAGGCCGAGCAGCACGATGGCGCGGCGGGTCAGCCCAAATGCAACAATACCCTTGAGCATGACACACCTATCGCCGGCGGTCCCGATGCGGAGGCTTCACCTTGGTTTGCGCGATCGCCAGCATGTTGCTGAGAAAGATTGCGCCCTCGGTTGCTGACAGCTCTCCGGCTTGTAGGCCCTGCAGAATTTGCCGGTAGTCGTCATGCTGTATACCGATCTTGACCGTACGCTTGGTGAAACGGCGCCGGTCGGCGGTAACCCAGACGGTTTGCGTCCCGTCACCCTCTCGCACCACGCCGGAAAGCGGCACAGCGGGCGAACGGACCGGCTGGCCGACGCGGATGACGAAATTCGCAAACATCCCAGAACGCAGCTCGTGTTGCGGATCCTTGATCTCCGAGCGCACCAACACGCGCCGCGTATTCGGGTCGACGGTGGCACCGATCGCGCTGATTTTCCCGTCGAAGGTGCGACCAGGAAAGGCGTCGAGCGTGACCTGCACCTCCTGGCCGACGCGGAATGTCGGGCTGTCCGATTCCGGGACTTGCGCCAACATCCACATCACATCGATGTTGGCGACGGTATAGGGCGCCGGCGCGCTGCCCGGTTGCACCAATAGGCCCGGGGCCGCGTCGCGCGCCGTCACCCGTCCATCGATCGGGCTCGTGACCACGAGCGTCGGATCAGCCGTCCTCTGGGCGACAATTCGGTCGATTTCAGCGTCGCTCTTGCCAAAGATGCGCACCTCATCGCGCGCGGCGCGCAGATTACCCTCGGCGGTCTGCTGATCGGAGGTCGCCTGTTCGACGTCGTGCTGCGATACAGCGAGAGTCTTATAGAGCTCGCGCAGCCGCGCCAGATTGCGCGTGGTCAGATCCATGACGCCGGCGGCCGAGATCAACGTCGACTCGGCCTGCAGCAAATCCGGGCTGTCGACAGTGAAGAGCGTTTGGCCTTTCTTCACGTCGTCGCCGAGCGACGCGTATAGCGCGATAATGCGCCCCTGATAGGGCGTGAACACCTGTACCGCCATCTCCTCGTCGAAGTCGATGCTGCCAACCGCCGGTTTCTCGACCGGGAAATCACGCTCCTCGACTGGCTCAACCTTGACGGCCGCCAACTGCGAATCCGATAGATCAATACTGTTGCCATCAGGTCCGGAGACGGTCTCGTCTTCAGTCTCGGCGCGCATGGCATGCCGAGCCGATTCCACACCTTCGGTAAGCCGCCAGACGCCATAGGACAAAATGACGGCTACGGCGGCGCCGGCGAGCACCCATCGGTAACTCGTTATCCACGAAAACATCAATTAAACCGCATCGGAAACGTCTGGGTTGTCGGGAAATGGCCACCGACCGCCGGCGCCGTCTACTGTCACTAATCACAGAAGGTCGACCACTCACAAACGGTAGGATGGCTGCGGATTTAGAAGGGTTCGAATGGATTCGGCTCGGCCGCCCGAGCGACTCAAGCGAGATTTTATCATATCGATATTTATTCACTATTTTGCCGCCGCGCCGAAAGCTTGCACATTGTCTGCACGGCGCTTGTAAAGTCGCGATGACCACTGTGAAAGATAGCAGTGCAAATCCGCGCTAAATCATTGACACTGTGGCGGAGCGAGCACAGCCAATCCGCTGTGGATCGTCAATAATGACGCGGCTTTTCACCTTTCGAATAAGTCTTAGTTGCATGTGCGGTCGGTCGGTCAGGAAGTGGAATGCACGCGCCGGCGCCATCACGGCCGCAGCGCTTTTGGCGAGTTGCGCGGTAGGTCCGGATTTCGTGCACCCGGCTCCGCCGGATGTCGGCCGTTACACTCAGGAGCCGCTACAAACGCGCACATCGGCCACCGATGCGCCGACCGGACAGTCGCAGCGTTTCGTGCAGGGCCGCGACGTCGCATTGGAATGGTGGCGGCTGTTCAAGTCGCGCACGCTCAACGCCGTGATCGAGCGCGCGCTGAATAACAATCCAAACCTCCAATCGGCAATCGCTACGTTGCGCGCCGCGAACCAGGCAGTCTATGCCCAAGAAGGCAAGTTTTTCCCTCTGGTCGAGGCCAATTTTAACCCGACTTATAATCAAACATCCGCCGCTCTAGCGCCGGTCCCCTCTTCCGGCGCCAATATCTACGCTTTGCACACCGCACAGCTCCAGGTGTCGTACACCTTGGACATTTGGGGACTTAATCGGCGCACCGTCGAAACCTTGCGCGCGCAAGCCGACATGCAGCGCTTTCAGGTCGAGGCAGCCTATCTGACATTGGTTTCCAACATCGCAGTCGCGGCAATCAATGAGGCATCGCTGCGAGCGCAGATCGATGCCACTAACCAGATTATCGCCATCAATACCAAGATGCTTGATGTGCTGCGGCGGCAGCTCGACACCGGCTATGCCAACCGCAACGATGTTGCCTTACAGGAAGCGGCGCTGGCGCAGGCCACGGCAACCTTGCCACCGCTGCGCAAGGCTCTGCAACAGAACCGCGACCTGCTCGCGGCGCTGGCCGGCAGCTATCCGAGCGAGGGACCGCGTGAAACCTTTAAGCTGACGGACCTGCAACTGCCCACCGATCTTCCGGTTAGCCTGCCCTCGCAGCTCATCGAGCAGCGGCCGGACATCCGCGCGGCGCAAGAGCAATTGCATGCGGCCAGCGCCCAGATCGGCGTCGCTACCGCCAACATCCTGCCGAACTTCACCATCACCGGTAATGTCGGCTACATGAACACCGCGCTCGCCGGCCTATTGGCGCCGCAAAATCTATTCTGGACAATCGGTGGCAATGCCACCCAAACGCTGTTCGACGCCGGCACGCTGTTTCACGAATTGCAGGAAGCCAAAGACAATTATAACGCGACGGCATGGGGGTACCGTGGTGTTGTCATCGGCGCCGTGCAGAATGTCACCGATGCTTTGCGTGCGCTGCAGAACGACGCCGACGCGCTCAAAGCGGCGCGTGATTTCGAACGCGCGGCCAAGATCAGTTTCGATCTCGCGCATCAACAGATGCAAACCGGCAATGCCAACGTGCTGATCCTTCTGACCGCGCAGCAGACCTACCTGCAATCGGTCAATCAGGTGGTGCAGGCGCGAGCCGCCCGTTTGACCGATACCGCTGCGCTTTATCAGGCGCTTGGCGGCGGTTGGTGGAATCGCACACAACCGTTGCCCGAGAAGCATTTGGACGTGGGCACGGGTGATATCACGCCAGTATCAGATAAAAATAAAGAGGAAGGGCTTTTGCGCGGCCTTTGGCCGTTCAACTAGCCGACGCGCCTGGCGCGGCACTTCGGACCCGGCCCGCGCATATAGTGCAATTCCGGATGATAACGATCGAAAAACACCGCAGTCAGGCTGCGCCAGAACTTGATGACGGCGATTGCTGTCATCGTCAGTACCCTCCGCGTCACGCGATGCGGCGCAACAAATACGGATCGGCTGAGGATCCGGGCCAGGCTGTCGCAGCCAAGCTTTGCTTCATGTCGAGTTCGAGAACGCCGGACACCACGACGACCGCCTGCGGCTGCGGCCCCTTTTCCGAACGGATATAGCGCATAGCGGCATCGCGGCTGACAAACAAACCGCCGCACTCGCCGTCGAGCGCCTGCGCGACCCAGTTTCCACGCTCGTCCTGACCGACCATGAATAACGGCGGCCGGAATAGCGAGGGAGGTTCGTCTGGTTTGGTCTGGCTCATTTGTTGCCCCTTGCGAAGATTTCGTGGCGAATTCGAATCGCTGGCGGATGGTCCGGGATCAGATTGCCAAGCCATTCGACTATGACGTTGAGCAAGGCGGTGATCTTCACGCCACGATTTGGAACGTCGAGCTCGAGACGCTGGGGCAGGAACATCGTTGCGCATCCGTTCGGCGCGCTAGTCTTTTTGGCAAAGCGCAGCGCGGACCGCTGAAAGACAAAGATACCGCCGGTTCGACCTTCCGCCTCGCGCGCGATCCAGAAGCCGTTTTTGTTCCGGGCTATAAAGTAGAGCGGAATCGTTTCGCTCAGCATTTGCGGATTTGGCCGGTGTGGAAACGAAGCCTTGTAGCCGCCGGTCGGGAATGATTCGGCTTGGCCACTAAGCCGAGGTGAAGGCTTGACGAGGAGGCACACGCCGCGCAAGGGCGCTTTGCCCTGATCGAAGCGTCGGCGGCTCCGAGCCATCGTCGTGACAGTTGCCACGCTCATGGGAACGCAACTCCAATTGCATCTTGCTGCCGCCAAATGTGCGCCCGAAGGCATATGAATTCGAGACGAAGCGGAGTCCGTCCTCATAAAGGCGGTATAGGGATCACCCGGCTTTAGGACCCGGCGTCAAGCAAAATTGTCGCAGCAAACATATTGAATGGCGAGGTCAGCAGCGCTGGGAACGGACGCTAGCGCGCGAGGGGGTCGATCGTTGAGGCAAAGCGCCGCAAGTACCGCGCGCAGGATCGCAACGGACAAAAACCGATGAGCAGATTCGGCGGGATCATCGAACGAGAAGTCACCTGTACGAGGCGACAACGAGCAACTCCATTCGCCTCCATCATATCGCAGATAGCGGACCCCCCAGCCCACCAGGAAAACTTCGACGACGAGCAAAGCAGCGTCGGTCCAAGCCTCGGCTACCAATAAGGATTCCAATCGGCTATCAGTTTCGACGTTGTCGCGGCTGCCGACGTTAGCGGCAATCTTGCGAAACAATTCCGGAGCTGGCTCAGGCGTCAGCCGCAGCTCGGTATCCAGCCGATCGAGATCGAGAGAGTTCAATTGACAAGATTGCATGAGAGCGCGAGCGGTCGTTCCGGCGTAAGATGGGATGGAGACGCATAAAGAGGCCAGATGAATTGAACCCGAAAAATATGTAGGCGTCATAAGAACCGCGCCGCGGGATGTCTGCCACTAAGTGGGCGCCACTTGCTACACGGCGGCCAGAGGCTGCATCCGATCGATCGCTTGTTCGAGCAGGGCGACACGCTTTTGCAATTTCGCTAAATCTTCTTTCTGCAGATGCCCGGTGCAGCCCGTCAAAACGCCGCGGGCGCGGTCGAGAAGCTTCAATCGGATATCCCGATGCTCAGTTGTGCCCGCAATGTCATTCAAAGCGCGCATCAGTCGGAGACTGACCGCGATGTCCGCAGCAGCATAATGTCTTATTTGCTCGAACGCGGTATCAAGCAATCCATCCAACGTCATCCAGGGAACGTACAGGCGTAGCACATGCGGCGGCGCGTAATAGTGCGACGTTGGCGGCATGCGGCTGACCCATAGGATCATGATCCGGCTGAGTTGATCGACACAACTGATAGCTGTGCTGGGATCGTTCACCGCGGGAGACATCGCGCGTAGTGCGATGTCGACGATCTGGATGACGCCGAATTCGACATCCTGCTGCAATGTACGCGTTGGCCCGATATCGAACGCAGCGATTAGATGCAACGCTCGATCCGTAGGAACTCGCTCCGCCCTCGAAATGCGCGCGAGTGGAACCCCGGCCGGCACAAACTGGCCGACGCGCCGCTCCAAATGAACCGAAATGCGATAGGTTTGGGCCAGCGTCATAAGACGCGCGATATCGACATAACGAAGATAGCCTGACTTTTTGCTCAGAATCGGCAGCCCATCCGGCGCCGCATGCACTTCGGGCCGCGCGGATAGCTGAAAAGTCCCGCGCGGATATGGCATGAACTCGTCGATGACCAATTCGGTCTCGCGGGCGATCCGATCGACAATATGATTAACACTGATCGACTGAGAGATATGATTGATGAAATAGATCAGCCACCCAACGCAGATCGGCGCGAGCAACATCGCCCCCGTCACAGTAGCAACCGGAACGAATGCATGCGGCAGAGCGCGCGCCGCGGGCAGCGAGGCTATGCAATAAGAAAACGTCCCTAAAAAGATGCCAAGTGTCCACTGCGTCGTGCGATCCCTCACAAAGCTGACCAGGATGCGGGGCGAAAACTGTGTCGAAGCAAGCGTCAGCGTCATCAGCAGGATCGCAAACACAATCGATACGACCGTCATGATCGACGTTGCGATACTGCTGAGAATGACTTGCGCGACGCCCGGATCCTCATGCGACGGGAACAGGAGATTGGGGACCAGAGCACCGATCTCGGGTCTCGTTTCTTCGAGAGAAGAAAGTGTTGCCCCGGCGATGCCGAGGACTACGGCAATAGCAAGCGGACGAATGAGGAAACCACCGCGCAGAGCATACATCGCCGACTGAAACAGAACGGGCAGACGCTCGAACATTTCTCAATCCGCCGCCGATTGAATGGAGTTTAAGCCTACTCCGCCGGGATCATTGGCTAAAGGCGCCCTACGGGCAACCGGGATTTTTATTCCGTTCTTATGTCGGCCGAGGCTTCTTGATCTGGAATTCCCACGGCCTGCATTTCACATCATGAGCAGACATCCGTCCCTTGTCTTGTACTGATTTATTTCCTTGCGCACCGAAAATCGATCGGCCTTTTCGGCGGTACTGACCGTCCTGGCTACTTTGGCGATTGGTGAAATCGCCAAGAGCGAGAGTGCGCCGCATCTGCCACATGCGACCCAAATGACTGGCCGCAGCGTCGTTCGTCAATTTTACTAGAACTAGGAGGCTGCAGGGTGGTTTTGGTCCAAATCAATTCCGAGAAGCGAGGTAGCCAAGCTTCATACTGGTAGAAAAGCTACCAATTCTGCTTGCAAGTGCCGCTACGCGCGCTTTAATAGGATCGGGTTAATTGGGGGCGTATGCGGAGCATTTCTTTCATCGCCTATGCGATTGTGTTCTGCCTTTTCGGCAGCTTGTCGGGCATCGCGTTCGCCGACTCTATCGACAAACCGCCAGGCAAAGACAAGCCGGTTGTCAAAAAAGCTTCACAACCGAGCGCGAGCAAAGCGAAACCTGATAAAAATCAATACTGGCTCTTGAATCCGGTACCCACCGATCAGATGCGTAGTTTCAGCACAGATCGGCCGACAAAATCGAACGTGCCCTACACAGTGGACGCCGGCCACTTCCAATACGAAACCGATTTGGTCAACTTTACCCATATTGTTACCGGCCCGACGCGCACGGATACTCTGCTCGTACCGAACCCGACCTTCAAAGTCGGCCTGGCCAACAATGTCGACTTTGAAGTCAATACGCCGCTTGCTGGCGTGCGGACCTACGGTACCCCAGGCACGCCATCGACTTCGCTCTGGGGTATCGGCGACACGTATCTGCGCTCGAAAGTAAATCTGTGGGGTAACGACGGCGGCGATACTGCCGCGGCATTAATTCCGTACGTCAAGGCTCCTTCGGCTCCAATCGGGATCGGCAACGGCGCGGTAGAAGGCGGTCTGATTGGCCCGGTAGCGTTTAGCTTGCCCAACAGTTTCACGCTCTTGCTGGTACCCGAGATCGATGTCCTTAAGAACACTCTCAATAACGACTATCACGGCAACTACGTCTTTGACGTGAATCTCAGCCGCGAGGTGATCAAGAACGTGACCGCCTACGTCGAGCTTTGGTCGGACTACAATGCCGATCCGGCCACAAGAGCCACGCTGATGAGTTTCGATACTGCGGTTGCATGGGTTTTTCTTCCGAACATTCAAGCCGACGTGGGCGCAAATTTCGGGCTCACCAGTGCAACACCGGTGGTCCAGGTTTATGCGGGGCTGTCTCAACGATTCTGATAGCAACGACTGATCGTCTGGTTTGCCGGGCGAACCGCCTACACAAAAAAGTGGTTTTAAGACTGGATTCACAGCCTGGAACACC
>JASHSY010000105.1 GCA_030040825.1 Xanthobacteraceae bacterium | reverse complement strand
AACACCTCGGCGTTGACGGCTTGCGCATAGGCGAGCGCCAGTGCTTCGCCGTCGCGATAGAACTCGTCCTGCGCCTGCTTGCTCATGGTGAAAGGTCCCGGCACGGTGGCCTTGATGGCGCGGGACGTGTTGGCACGCAGCACCGCCAAGTCGCGCAATTCGACCGGCCGGGCGCGCCGGATCGGACCGACGACGCGTGGCACCGGGATCGGCCTGCCGTTGCGGTTGATTGCGGTGCCGGGATTGTCGGCGTCAATTCCGTCGAGCGCGGTGGCGAAGCGGTTGGAGTAACTGGCGCGGCGCTGTTCGCCATCGGTGATGATGTTAAGGCCGGCGCGTTCCTGATCGCGGATCGCAAGAATGGTGGCGTCGTCCTGCGCCGCTTCGAGGCGCTCCGGCGCCGGCAGCCAGAGGTCGTCGGCACGCGCACGCGGCACCTGCCGCGCCAGCCGCGCGCGGTCGATCAGCCACTCCGGTTGTGGATACGAACCGACGAGCGAAGTCGGAAGCAGCATGTGCTACCTTTAATCCTCCTCCGCTTTGCGGTGGCGGGGCGGGAGCGCATGTGCCCCCTCCGGCTCGCTTCACTCGCCTCCTCCCCCGTAAAAACGGGGGAGGAGAACTCAGGAGCTATCTCGCCTTGGCGTACGGATAAATCAGTTCGCCGGTCTCCTGGTCGGCCGGCGAAAGTACCGTTTGGTAGCTCATGCCACGCCACGTCTCCAGGTTCGCGGCGTCGGTAATGCCGTGATACTGGACTTGCAGCGCACGCGAACCGACCCACTCGCCGTCTTTGCCGAATTCAATTTTGGCGGCCATGATGGTGTCGAACGCGTGGCTGTGCATGTAATCGGCAAGCTTCTTGTTATCGACCGATTTAGCGCCTTCGACCGCCTCGCCAAGCAATTGAAAATAGGCATAGCCCCAACCACCGAGATAATAGCCGAGCGGGTCGATGCCTTCCGCCTTGGCGCGCTCCTGATAAATTTTGAAGAACGCGGCGGCGGGCGCCATCAGCTTCGGCGACGGCACCCAGGTCTCGTAATTGACGATGCCGTTGAGCTTGGTTTTCAACCGCTCCTTGAACGCCGTCGATTGCAGCCCGACCATGGCGCCGCCCAGCATTTTGGGCGTGAAATTCAATTCGTTCGCTGCTTGCAGAAGCCCGACCGAGCTGAGCGGATAGGAGCACAGCACCACAAGGTCGGCATTGGCGGCCTGCAATGCACGGATGATCGGCGAAAAGTCGGTGTTGCCCGGCGGAAACGTCTTATCGTAGACGACCTTGAAGCCGAAAGTCTTGGCGTTGTCACGCGCGCCGCCGCAGGCGTTGCGTGCGAACTCGGCATCCTCGGCCGCCAGCGCGACCGTTTCCGGCTTCGGGTTCTGCTTCGCCGCGCTCTGAAAATACCCTTCCGTGAACGAGAGACTGGGGTGAGGCCCGGCGGAAATCATCGAGAAGTAGCGCGAATAATGGAACTCGTGATTGGCGTCGAGCGCGAACAGCCCAATGAGGAGTTTGCCTTTCTGCATCGCGATCGGGATCAGCGGCGCGACCAGGTTGGTGCCGTAAGGGCCGTTGATGAGATCGACTTTGTCGACTTCAAGGAGCTTGGTGTAGATGCCGGGAATATTCGCCGGATTGGACTGATCGTCATAGTTGACCAGTTCAACCTTGCGGCCGAGCAGTCCGCCCTTGGCGTTGATTTCCTCCTGCCAGATTTTGGCGCCAAGCAGCGCCTGTTTGCCGTTCGGCGCAAGCGGACCGGTCAGCGCCAGACTAAAACCGATCTTGAGCGGCTCATTATTTTGCGCGACCGCGGGAGCGGCCAATACCGCGGCAACGAGCGCGGAGGCGATTCCGCAAACAATACGGCGCGACCTTACGTGCTGTTCCACGGCTTCCTCCCAATGGCTTCCTCGGCGCGCGTCTTTGGCGCTGCGCCCGAACAATGCACCGCTTCGGCAACGCTGAAAAGAGCGGGGCGCGGACTTGAAATCCGCGCCCCGAAAATCGATCGGCCTAGAACTTGCGGCGAGAACTTACTTCTTCGCCTTGGCGTAAGGATAAATAACCTTGCCGGTGGCCTGATCGGCGGGAGCGACGACGGTCTGATAGCTCATGCCCCGCCAGGTATCGAGGTTCGAAGCGTCGGTGACATCGTGATACTGCACCTCCAGCATCCCGGATTTTTTCCATTCGCCGTTCGGGCCGAAGCTCATGTCGCCCATGATGGTGTGGAACTCGTGGGTGCGCAGGTATTCGGCGATCTTGTCGTCGTTGAAGCTCTTGGCGCCTTCAACCGCTTCGCCGAGCAACTGGAAATACGCATAGCCCCAGCCGCCTAGATAATAGCCAAGCGGGTCGATGCCCTTGGCCTGCTCCTGGTATTTCTTGAAGAAGGCCGCGGCCGGCGCCATCAGTTTCGGCGACGGCACCCAGGTCTCGTAGTTGACGATGCCGTTGAGCTTGGACTTGAGCTTGTCCTTGAACGCAGTCGCTTGCAGGCCGACCATCGAGCCGCCGAGCATCTTCGGCGTGAAATTCAGCTCGTTCGCTGCCTGGACAAAACCGACCGAACTGAGCGGATAAGTGCATACCACCACAAGATCGGCGTCGGCTGCCTGGAGGGCGCGGATGATAGGCGAGAAATCGGTGGTGCCCGGCGGGAAGGTCTTGTCGTAAATAACCTGGAAGCCGTATTCCTTCGCGTTGTTGCGAGCGCCTTCGCAAGCGTTGCGCGCGAACTCCGCGTCCTCGGCGATCAGCGAAACTGTTTTCGGCTTCGGATTCTGTTGCGCCGCGACCTGGAAGAACCCTTCGTTGAAGGCATCCCGCGGCTTCGGGCCGACCGGCAGGAACGAGAAATATTTCGGATAGTGGAACTCGCTGTTCACGTCGAGCGCGAACAGGCTGATGAACACCTTGCCCTTCTGCATGATGACAGGCATGGCGGGAGCGTTCATGTTGGTGCCGTAGGGTCCGACCACCAGGTCGACTTTGTCGACGTCCAACAGCTTGGTGTAGATGCCGGGCACGGTCGCCGGCTTCGATTGATCGTCGTAATAGACCAGATCGATCTTGCGGCCGAGCAGCCCGCCCTTGGCATTCATTTCCTCCGCCCAGATCTGGGCGCCGAGGAGCGCTTGCTTGCCGTTTGCCGCAAGCGGACCGGTGAGCGCCATGCTGAAGCCGATTTTGACCGGCTCTTTACTCTGGGCAGTCGCGGGCGTCGGGGCCGCCGCTAAAGCGGCAACCAATAAAGCCGCGCCGATCCCGCTGGCGACATAGCGCCCTGCAGCGTGATAACTCATTGTTTCCTCCCAAAAATGACTTTTCTCGATGCACGCACATTGCGGCAGTCCGATGCGGCCGGATGCCACTGTGGCGCGCACAATGCCCTTGTTCAGACTGTGTGAAAAGGGAGCGAAAAGGGAGCGTGGCAATCTGCCCCGGAGCGGGCGAACGCCCACCGGCCACGAAAAAAGGCCGGAGAATTCTCTTGTCGACCACACCATCGGAGACTTATTTTATCATTCGGAGGAAGCGAATCCAAAATGGAGCGTTCCTCGGCGTGAAAAGGAAATGACCATGGCCTGGACAACCCCGACCCTCGTCGAAATCTGCATCGGGCTCGAGATCAACGGCTATCTGCCGGCCGAGTTCTGATTCACGCGCATCCATCACCGCGATCCCCGTGAATGGGGCGCCTGACCGCCATCGTACTCGGTGCAGCGGC
>JASHSY010000104.1 GCA_030040825.1 Xanthobacteraceae bacterium | reverse complement strand
TTCCATCACCTGCGTGCCGATATTGACCGGGGAGGCGCCGACCGTCGCGGGGTACTCGCAATTTACCACCAGGCCTGACGGCGCGATGACCTTAATCGGCGCCATGGTGCCCTGGTTGTGATAGTCGGCCAGAGCCGAATCGAAATAAAGGATCGCTGCCGCGATGGCGTTACCATAAGTCGCCGCATAAACGCTGTTGACGAAACCGCGGCGCTGGGCGTCGCTTTCGGACAGGTCGATGATCATTTCATCGCCTTTGACAGTCACGCGGGCCCGCGCCCACACGGGTTCGTCGAGCACGGTACCGTCGTCGTCGGTCGCGGCTGCTCCGGTATACACGCCGTCGGGAATCTTGCGGATTTCCTCGCGTACGGCCCGCTCGGTACGATCGAACATCTGCTGGACGCAGGCCAGCACGACTTCCTTGCCGTAAGTGTCGAGCAACGCGACCATGCGCTTCTCGCACATCGTCGTGGAACCGATCATGGCGTGCAGATCGATACGCACGCCGTCGGGGAAGCGCACATTGTTGAGGATCAAATTGACCAGATCAGTGCGCTCGCGGCCACGATCGACCACCTTGATTGGCGGAATGATGAGTCCCTCGGCATGGATGTCGTAGCCGTTGGGGAAGTAGCCGCCCGGAAATGAACCTCCGGTATCCATTTGATGACCGCGGCACAGCGTAAAGAACAGCAATTCATCCTTGTAGAAGATCGGCCGGATATAGCCCCAATCCGGCAAGTGGCAATTGTGACCGCCATGGTAAGGATCATTGGTCAGGAAGACATCGCCGGGATTAATATTGCCGGCAAAGTCACGAACCAGATCCTGCACGGCGAATGTGGTGCCGAGGAATTGCACGGGCAGGCCCGCCGGCACCGCAATGGTCGAGCCATCGGCCCCCCAGATGCCGACCGACAGGTCCTGCAACTGGCCGATCAGGTAGTTTTGCGCGGTGCGCTTGACGATATGACGCATCTCCTTGCAGATGGTCTGCATGGAATGCCAAATCGTGGAAACGGTGGTCGGATCGATATTGGGTGTGGTCATGACCGGATATTCCTAAGCGTAACGTCGGGTCAGCACGTAGTTCTTGTAGTTGTCGACCGAGCAGGTATAGGTTTCGGGGATAACAACGGTGGTGGTCATCTCCTCGATGATGGCGGGTCCCGAAATAACGAAGCCGCCCAGAATTTTCTCGCCATCATAAATCGGCGTATCGATATCGCGCCCATCGAATCGACAAGTCCGCCGCCGCTTCAGCGCGGGTTGCGGATTTTTGCCGCTCATTTTGATTTCGGCCAACACGAACGGCGCCTTGGGCGTAACCGCCTTCAACCGCAGGGTAAGAATTTCCACGGCCTTCCAGGGCATTGAAAACGTGTACATTTCCTCGTGCTTACGGCCGAAATGGGCCACCGTGGCGTCGATTTCGGCTTGGGTCAGCGGACCATTGGCGACGTCGACTTCGACTTCGTGGAACTGACCGACGTAGCGCAAATCCGCGGTGCGTTTGAGCACGACGTCCTTGGCGTTGACGCCGTGGCTGCCGAACGAGGCCAGCGCTTCCTTCTCCATTTCGGCATAGACATTGTTAAGGGCAGCCAGATCGATGCCGTTGGCGCGACTAACGAAGGAGCGCGCATAGTCCTGGCCGATGTCCATCGCGAACATGCCGAATGCGCTATACAGCGCCGCCACCGGCGGAATGACCACTTTTCGGATGCCGAGGCTGTCGGCAATGAATCCGGCGTGGATCGGGCCGCCACCGCCGCCGGCAATCATCACGCAATCGCGCACGTCATAACCGCGCTTGGTCGAGACCTCGGTGATCTTCGTGGCCATGTTTGCGTTGACGGTACGAAAAATGGATTCCGCGACCTCGACGGCGTCGAGCTTGAGATAATCCGAGAGAGGCTTCATCGCCCGCCGCGAGGCGCCTGCATCGAGTGTCATTTCGCCGCCGAGGAAGTAGTCGGCCGGCACGTATCCGAGCACCAGATTGGCGTCGGTAACCGTGGCATTTTCGCCGCGACCGTAACAGGCGGGGCCGGGATCGGCACCGGCACTCTCGGGTCCGACCCGGAGCAGGCCGAGCGAATCGATCTTCGCAATCGATCCGCCGCCGGCTCCAATGCTCGAAATATCGACCATCTTGATGGCGACCCGTTGATCGCTCTCCCAGTGCTCCGTCGTCGTGAGAATTTCGCCCTTGTTGATCAAACAGACATCGAAACTGGTGCCGCCCATGTCGACCGACAGCAAGTTTTCGTCGCCGAGATGACGCCCGAGAAACACCGCGCCGGAAGGAGCTGCGGCAGGCCCGGAATGCAGCAAGAACACCGGCCGGCGCACGCACTCGGATATGTTCTGCACCAAGCCGTTGGCCAGCATCATCAAGAACGTCCCGCCAAATCCGTTCTCCTTCAGGATGCGCTCGAGCGAGGTCAGGTAACGTCCGACCGCCGGCCCGACATAAGCGCCGACGGCCGTGGTGTTGAAGCGTTCGAATTCGCGCCAGACCGGCAACGTCTCGTGCGACGTCGTGACGAAGATTTCCGGCGCAATCTCGCTGCAGATCTCCGCCGCGCGCCGCTCGTTGGTCGGACTGGCGTACGAATGCAGAAAGCAGATCGCGATCGATTCAACTTTCTGCTCCTTCATCTTCCGTACGACGTCGCCGACTTCCTGCTCGTCGAGCGGGGTCGCGATGTCGCCGTTGTAAAGCGTACGTTCCTCGATGCCGATCCGGCGCGAGCGTGGAATTAGTGGCCGGGCTGGGGGGATGAACAGATTGTACAGCGAGACGTCCTGCGGCTTCATCGCACGGCGCAGTTCGATGATGTCACGAAAATTCTTCGTGGTCAGCATGCCGGTTCTGGCACCGCGGCCGGTCAGCAGGATGTTGGTGGCAAGCGTCGTGCCATGCACCAGAACTTCGATCTGACCGAGAAATTCGTCGACGGTACTGTTATAATGGCGTGCCGCTTTCTTCATCGCGTCCATGAAGCCCTTGGACGGGTCGCTCGGGGTCGTTGACGCTTTGAATTTTTCCAAAAGTCCGCGTTCGTCCATGACCAGGCAATCGGTAAAGGTCCCGCCGACATCGACACAAACACGTTTAGTTTTCCCGGACATAGAAACTGCCTCGCCAAGCACGATCCCGTTGCGCCTTATTATTCGTTAGCGAACGAATTGTAAAGGCGCCGGGCGTTGACAATCTGTTTGCGATCGAATGTACTAAAAAAAAGTGCGTCGGGCCTCGGCCACGAGCGCGTTGTTGAACTGGGCAGGAAAACGCAGGGGGCGCTCATGCCGTCACTCAAGCGACTTCGCATGCCGTTTCGCAGATTTATGGCGGGACTTGCTGTCGCCATGCTGGCGATGTTCGGCGCAATCATCGAAGCGAACGCCGTCACGCCGATCAAGGTCGGTTTCAGCGCGGCGTTGACCGGAGCGGTGTCGCCCAACGGCAAGCAGATTCTTCTCGCTTTGCAGATTTGGCGGGACGACGTGAATGCAAGAGGCGGCTTGCTCGGGCGCCCCGTGGAGCTCATCTATTACGACGATCAGAGCACGCCAGCTAACGTGCCGGCGATCTACGCCAAGCTGATCGATGTCGACAAGGTGGATTTGTTGGTCGGGCCCTAC
>JASHSY010000103.1 GCA_030040825.1 Xanthobacteraceae bacterium | reverse complement strand
GAAACCGTCGATCGCCTTGTGTCCTTCGCCGAGACGACCGACGCGGTCGCCAGCGAATTGTTTGATCTTCTGTATGAGGCTTATGTGGCCGATGCCGAGGTCCGCGACTTCCTGCTGTGCGAGAACGCTGCTGCGGCCGAAGCGATTGCCGCGCGACTCGATGCGGCGCGGCGGCGCGGCTTCTGGCATCCGCGCCGCAACGACGTCGATGCCGGCCTTGCGGCGCTGTGCGCTAAGGTGACAGGATGACTGCGCGCGCCGTATTTTTCTCGCAACGCCGCGGCGCCTGCCCTGGGCTTTCGACGCCGATGCCGACCGGCGACGGATTGCTGGTGCGCCTGCAACCGACCGGAATCATCCCGCTGCCGGCATTCATCGCGCTTTGTACGGCGGCCCGGCGTGACGGCAACGGCATCATCGAGGTCACCGGGCGCGGCAGTATCCAGATTCGCGGATTGAGCGCGGAATCTGCGCCGCGTTTTGCCGACAGCGTTGCCGCGCTTGGCATTGCTGCAGCGGATGGCGTTTCCATTCTCGCCAACCCGCTCACCGGCCTCGATCCGACGGAAATCCTCGATGCCGGCGCGCTCGCCGTCGATATTCGCCGCGCCGCCACACGCACCGGACTTGGCGCAAGGCTTGCGCCGAAAGTCTCGGTCGTGGTCGACGGCAGTGGGATGCTCTCCCTCAATGACGTTGCCGCCGACGTGCGGCTGCACGCGGAGCGCGTCGAACATGCTGTCCTGCTCCATGTCAGCGTCGCGGGTGTTGGCGCAGATGCCACGCAACTCGGCGCTCTCGCACCCGCCAATGGCGTCGAGGCCGTTATCCGCCTGCTCGAAGTGATTGCGCGGCGCGGCCCTGTGACGCGTGCGCGCGATAGTCTCGCCGCCGAGGGCATCACGCCGTTCCGATCGGCCGTCGCTGACCTGCTTATAGCAGGCGGGCTTCCTGCGAACGCGCACAGATCGTCGGAAGCCATCGGCATCCATCGCCTGCGCGACGGATCGTTGGCGTGCGGCATCGGTCTTCCTTTCGGCCATGCGGAGGCAGCAGCGCTCGAACGATTGGCCGCGTGCGCGGCAGCGGCCGGAGCGGCGAGCATCGGCACTGCCGGCCGGACGCTGCTGATCGTCGGTCTTGCCGATCGGACCGTGCCGGCATTTGTGCACGATGCCGAGAGCCTTGGCTTTATCGTCGAGGCCGCCGATCCGCGCCGCCGCGTGATCGCCTGTGCGGGCGCGCCGATCTGCGCTTCCGGGCAAATCGCGACGCGGGCGCTGGCGCCCGCCGTCGCCGATGCCGTGGCGCGCTGGCCCAATGCGACGCTTATTCACGTTTCCGGCTGCGCCAAAGGCTGCGCTCATGCCGGCAAAGCCGCGCTGACCGTGGTCGGCACGCCGGCGGGCTGCGCGCTGATCACCGAAGGCTCGGTAAGCGATGCATCTTTCGCGATGGTGAGGCCGGAGGAATTGCCCGCCGTTGTCGTGCGCCACGTTCGTGAGTCATGCCGCGAGGATAGTCATGTCTGAGCGCATGGCCTATTTGCGCGACGGCGCGACAATCTATGAGCGCTCGTTTGCGATCATCCGCTCCGAAGCCGATCTGTCGCGCTTCTCCGTTGCAGAGGCCGAGGTCGCGGTGCGCATGATTCACGCGTGCGGTCAGGTCGATCTGGCGCGCCACATTATTTTCGGTCCGAGCCTTGTTACGGCAGCGCGCAGCGCCCTAGCCGCCGGCGCGCCGATCTTTTGCGATTCCGAGATGGTGGCGCATGGCGTGACGCGGGCGCGATTGCCGGCCGGCAATCAGGTCATCTGCACGCTCAACGAACCGCATGTGGCAAAACTCGCGGACGACCTCGGCACGACGCGCTCGGCCGCAGCGCTCGACTTGTGGCGCGACCGGCTCGCCGGCGCCCTCGTCGCCATCGGCAACGCACCGACCGCGTTGTTCCGCCTGCTCGACTTGATCGACGCGGGCGCGCCAAAGCCCGCCGCGATCCTCGGCATTCCGGTCGGCTTCGTCGGCGCCGTCGAAGCCAAGGACGCGCTGGCCACCGACCCGCGCGGCGTGCCGTTCCTGATTGTGCGCGGGCGAATGGGCGGCAGCGCCATCACCGCGGCCGCCGTCAACGCATTGGCGAGGCCGGGGCCATGAGCGCGGCCAAACTCATCGGCGTCGGCGTTGGGCCGGGCGATCCGGAGCTGATCACGTTCAAGGCGATGCGCGCGCTGAAGGAGGCCGATGTGGTCGTGCATTTCGCCAAGGCCGGCAACATCAGCCATTCGCGCACCATCGCCGCGCGTTACCTTTCCGCCACCGTGATTGAGCTGGCGCTACATTATCCGGTGACCACCGAAATGCCGAAATGCAGCGACGGCTATCGCGACGCCATCCGCGATTTTTACGACGCAGCCGCGTTAAAGATTGCCGCGCATCTTCAGGCCGGGCGGACGGTTGCGGTGATTTGCGAGGGTGACCCGCTGTTCTACGGGTCCTACATGCATCTGCATGCGCGGCTCGCGCGCGATCATCCGACCGAAATCGTTGCCGGCGTCACCGGCATGTCGGGCTGCTGGTCGGCGGCGGGTGTGCCGATCGCCCAAGGCGACGACGTTTTCACCGTGCTGCCGGCGACCTTGCCGGAGAGTGAGCTGACGCGGCGACTCGCCGATGCCGATGCGGCGGTGGTGATGAAGGTCGGGCGGCATCTGCCGAAGGTGCGACGTGCGCTCGAACGCAGCGGCCGGCTGCCGCGCGCGCTCTACGTCGAGCGCGGCACCATGAACGACGCGAAAATGATTTCATTGACCGGCAAAGAGGACGATGACGCGCCGTATTTCGCCGTCGTGCTGGTGCCCGGCTGGGAGCAACGCTCGTGAACGGAAAGCTGGCCGTGGTCGGATTGGGTCCAGGCGACGCGCGCTATCTGACGCCGGAAGCCGCTGCCGCCCTGTCCGAAGCCGACGCGCTCTATGGCTACGCGCCCTACCTCGATCGCGTGCCGGAGCGCACCGG
>JASHSY010000018.1 GCA_030040825.1 Xanthobacteraceae bacterium | reverse complement strand
GGTAGCTGTTGTTGCCGCCACAGCCGACGGTTAAGTTGCGCCGATCACGGACGAATGACCCACCGAAAAGCAGAGGATTGATATGGCGAAAGGTCAGGCGCGAAGCAACAAAGAGAAGAAGAAACCGAAGCAGGACAAGGACCAGAAGAAAAGCGGCGGCCAGTCGGCCTATGCCGCTGCTTACGGCAAGGCCAGTTCCGGCGCAAACAAGAAGACGTAGGATCGCGCGCTCGACGCTCGGGCGCCCCGGCACGCGCGGCGTCAGTAAGCCGCGGGGGCGGTAAATCTCCCTTGGGGAAATAGGCGGCGAGCATTGGCAGATGCGAGCCGGGCCAGTGGTTGCCGCATTCTTCGCACGACGCGTCCGGCACGTCGCTCCGCCGCCGTTTCGTTATTTTGTCCATCCGCGATAGAAACCCCGCGCGACGGGTGACGCGGGGGAATGCTTCAGTGATAATATTGCCCGAATGAAGCTCGGGTTTGAAGAAACGCAGTCACCGTACGTCAGCGGCTCTCAGAGCGCGCGCGTTTGGACGGAACGCTGGGTAAAGGATTGGGTTTACTGTCCGAATTGTGGTGGTGCCAAAATAAGTGCCTTTCCAAACAACAGCCCAGTAGCAGACTTCTTCTGCCACTCCTGCAAGGAAGAATACGAATTAAAAAGCCAAAAAAGCGTCTTCGGAAACAAAGTCCTCGATGGAGCATTCAAAACTAAATGCGAACGTTTGGCGGCAGACAATAATCCGAATCTATTTCTGTTGAATTACGATTTGAGGGAACTTAGCATTCTAAACTTTTTTGTAGTTCCGAAGCACTTTTTTATTCGCGAAATAATCGAAGAACGGAAGCCACTCGCCGCTACGGCTCGGCGAGCCGGCTGGATCGGGTCCAATATTCTACTCAATCAAATCCCCGAGGCAGGGAAAATTTTTATTGTTCGCGCTGGCCTCCCAGAACCAAAGGAGGCAGTACTTTCAAAGTGGAAACAAACGCTATTTTTGCGTGACCAAGCAGTAGAGGCCCGCGGTTGGCTTATTGAGGTAATGAAGTGCGTAGAAGCGATCGGAAAACGTGATTTTCAGATCGACGATGTCTACGTATTTGAAAATCGCCTCAGTCGACTTTACCCCGATAACCGCAACGTCCGACCAAAAATTCGTCAGCAGCTTCAATTTCTGCGCGACCGCGGCTATCTCGATTTTGTCTCCCGTGGATATTATCGCTTAAAATCGCAAAACTGATTCCCGAGCAGGTTTCCGCTGTGGCCTGGTTTCGCAACCATTATATTTGCGAGCGATGCGATTCGACCTGGGCGGACGAATGGTCGTGCATGTGCGATGACGACTGTCGTCGGTGCGGTGCCCGTCACATGACGCCATACGAGAGCGATGATTTGACGACTGTCATTGAGCCGGAGGGTAAGGAGTTCGTCGTTCTGCGGTCACCCGAATCGGCGGAGCATGAACCCAACTATCGCGAAATCGGGAAGTTCCGCACGCGGGCCCAGGCCAAGCATTTTTTGTCGACCGACTAACCTCAGCCCGACCTACCCCGACCCCTCACCAATACCTTCGCCGCCAATACGGCCCGTAATAATAGCCGTAGAGGTAGCCGTAATACGGTAGGCCCATAGCCCGGAAAATAGTCCGATGGCGCGTAACAGCCGGGCGGTGGCGGGCCAGAGGCAGTGGATAGCCGGAGGTGGGCAGCGCCCTGGACGGCCCTGCCGGACCCGCCCCTTCGACGGTGGCGGTGCCCCTTCCGCGCCAAGCGGCGGCGGATTGGACCCTAGCGCGGAAGCTTTTCCAGCTCCGGAAACGGCCCATACGTTGCGCCGGCACACGCCTCCTTAGCCGGATCGACGAAGTGATCGAACCGGCCGGCCACGAATACCGCCGCTATCTCCCTGACCCCGGCATAATGTGTGCCCCTCTGCTTGGCGTTGAGCCGCAAGCACACCACGTAGCGGCGGCTGTTGCCCACGCTTTTGAGTGCCGGCTCGGCAATGCCGGCATCGCGAATGCCGGTCGGGTCGTTCAGGTAAGCATGCATCGCGCCGAGAATGTCGGACCTGTACTTGGTGGGCAAAACATTGACCGGATCGTCGGCGCCGGCGTTCGGATCGTCACTCGCCGGATGATGGTGCGCGCAGGCGGCGACGAGCAGCAGCAAACCGAGAAACCCGAAGGCCCGCCAGCGATTGCCCTTTCGCATTGCCGTGCCGATCCCCCACGAATGGCGCCGGCCCGCGTTTTAATGGCAAACCGCGCGCGGCGCCATGCGGCGCGTTCCCGCGCACTCGCCATCGGCGAATTTCCGCTATAAGGATCGGCCCCCGGCGCCGCCGACTTTCCAAGGTTCGTGATTAATCCGCCGCAATGCCCTCAATTGCCCATCTTGTCCATGTGTATGGCCTCGCCGTGGTCGCCGGCGTGATCGGGCTCGAAAGCGTCGGGTTGCCGGTTCCCGGCGAATCGGCGCTGATTTTGGCGGCCATTCTTGCCGGCACCAAGCACGATCTCAATATCGTCTCGGTGATCATTACCGCGGCAAGCGCGGCGATCGTCGGCCAGATGCTGGGTTATGTCATCGGCCGTGAATTCGGCTATTGGCTGCTGCTGCGCTACGGCAGCTATCTGCGCATCACTGAAGGCCGCATCAAGCTCGGCGAGTATCTGTTCCTGCGCCACGGCGGCAAAATCATCATCATCGCCCGGTTCGTGCCGTTCCTGCGCGCGCTGGCCGGCATCCTGGCCGGCGCCAACCGCATGCCGTGGCGCCGGTTCATGCTGGCGAATGTCGTCGGCGCGTGCGCGTGGGCCGTCTTCTTCGGCGTTGCCGCCTATATGTTCGGGCGCGAGATCGAGCGCTTGGCCGGCCCGCTGGTGCTCGTCGTCGGCATCGCCGCCGTGATTCTCATTGCCATCGGCGCCGTTTTCGTCAGCCGTCACGAAGCGCAACTGGTGGAGGAAGCCGAGCGGGCGCTGCCGGGCCCGCTGAAGTGGCCGTGATTACCCGGCTTGCGGCAGTTATCCAGCAACGCCATATAGATAGGCGAGGAAACCGGAAATCCACTTTTCCGGCGCATGCTTTCCGGAGTGCCGCAAGGGCTCCACAAAGTCGCTTGGCAAAGGACTTTGCAGCCATGTCGAGGATATCGTCGCTTTCGAGTCCGTTTCTGCTCGGCTTCGATGAGATTGAGCGCGCGCTCGATCGGGTCGCCAAGGCCGCCGACGGCTACCCGCCCTACAACATCGAACGTATCGCGCGCGAGGAGGCGAGCCCCGAACGACTGCGCATTACACTGGCGGTTGCCGGTTTTACCCGCGACCAACTCGACATCACCTTGGAGGAGAACCAGCTTGTGATCCGCGGCCGCCAACACGACGACAAAAGCCGCCAATATTTGCACCGCGGCATTGCCGCCCGACAATTCCAGCGCAGTTTCGTGCTGGCGGAGGGAATGGAAGTGCTCAACGCCGACCTGAAAAATGGACTGCTTTCGATCGATCTGGTGCGGCCGCAGCCGGAGCGGATCGTCAAATCGATCAATATCAAGGAAATGGAGTGATGAAACGAACGTGCTTCGCTCGCGTTGTAAGCAATAGGAGTAGACCGCCATGCGCCCGGATTTGAGCCGTAGCGAGAACCTGCCGATCGAGATGACCCCCGAGGCGTTCGCTCAACTCGGCGACGGTGAGATCGCCTATGTGAAGACGATCCGCTCCGAGGACGTGCGCGCGCTGTTTCCGCAAGTGCCGGAGATCGAGCCTGGGCTGCAGCTGTTCGCGCTGCATGGCGCCGATGGCACGCCGATCATGTTGACCGACAGCCGCGAAGCGGCGGTCGCCAACGCCGCCAGCCAGAAGCTCGAAATGGTGAGCGTGCACTGATCAGGGATCAGGGATCAGGAATCAAGGATCAGGAATCAGAAGGGCCGGTGTGACGCCGGCCCTTCGTACATTCTCGCCTGATATCTGATAACTGTTTCCTGGTCCCTGCCGCCGCTACGCTGCGCTCGCCGACGGCATGGCCAGCACCGCATAAAGCGCCTCGGCATCCCGCGAAGCACGCAGCTTGTGCGCGACGTTAGAATCGCGCAGCAGACGCGCCACCCGCGCCAGCGCCTTGAGGTGATCGGCACCGGCGCCCTCCGGCGCCAGCAGCAAAAAGATCAAATCCACCGGCTGGCCGTCGAGCGCTTCGAAATCGACCGGCCGGTCGAGCCGCGCGAACAATCCGAATAGTCGGGTGAGATTGGCCATTTTACCGTGCGGGATGGCAATGCCGTTACCGACCGCGGTCGAGCCGAGCTTTTCCCGCTGCATGAGAATTTCGAAAATCGCACGCTCATTCTGGCCGGTGAGCGTCGCCGCGCGTGCCGCAAGCTCGTGCAGCACCTGCTTCTTGTTATTGACCTTAAGCGCCGGAAGGATCGCGTTGGGGGCGACCAAATCGGTGAGTGGCATGAGTTCAGAACCTGGGCAACGAGGCCTGCAGTCTAACGTCAGTCTAACGTCTATGTAGGTGTGAACCTTCCCGAAAACCGGTCTCCGCGTTTTCCGGACCACGTTGAAAGGCGGCGGACCTTAAGGAGCGTGGACACCTGCGTCAATGGGGATCGGCGGGCATCGGTTCCATCGGTGGACGGCGCTTTGTGGGGCCTTGTTCGCCGACTGTTTCGCTATATCGGACAGCCACTTACGGCCGATGGTCCTTCAGCCGGCGATGGTAGCGGCGTAGCCGCTTTTCCACTCGCACCGCCGCCTGGTCGGCGCTTGCATAAGCATCCGGCGCACGCGCCTCGGCGCGCAATGTCACCTTCGAATCCAGGTGGATCGCGCATTCGGTGCGAAAACCCGACCCCTCACGCTCTACCGTCACATGTCCGGCATAGCCACCGTCGAAATACTTGGTCAGCGCGTCCCCGATCCGCGCATTGATGCGTTCGCGCAGCGCCTCGCCAACATCTAGATTTTTCCCTGAAACGCGAATTGACATGGGCAGCCTCCAAACATCGGGTGGCGCATGATCGCGTAGACTGCGCTTTTCTTCAGCCGCGCATTCAGTTGTCGATATCAGTCCGCTGGCTGCGGCTTCATTGCCTTACGATTCGAGCTAAGTATTCGCGGTCGCGGAGTCAACGCCGCGAGCGGAACCTAGGTAACCGCAGCTGCTTGCTTCTCGCGACGGCGCTGCACCGACGACGGAATGCGCATCGCTTCGCGGTATTTGGCGACCGTGCGCCGGGCGATGTCGATGCC
>JASHSY010000102.1 GCA_030040825.1 Xanthobacteraceae bacterium | reverse complement strand
CGCCGGCCGAGGAACTGGCGGCAAAGCTTGTTGAGATCACGCCGTCGAATCTGACCCGGGTATTTTTGTCCGACAGCGGCTCGACCGCGGTCGAGGTCGCGCTGAAGATGGCGCTCGGCTATTGGGTTCATCAGGGCCGTCCGCGCCATGGAGTCGTGGCGCTGGAGCACGCCTATCACGGCGACACGTTCGGCGCGATGGCGGTTGGCGCTCGCAGTACCTTTAACGCGTTATATGAACCGCTTCTATTCGACGTGCACCGGCTGCCTTTTCCCGAAGAAACGCGCCGGCACGCAACGCTTGAGGCTTTCGACAAGCTGCTGCGTAATCAAGGGGAGAGCATTGCCGCGCTGATCGTCGAGCCGCTCGTGCTGGGCGCAGCGGGGATGATGATGTACGACACCGGCACGCTGCGCGCGTTGCATGATCTCTGCCGTCGCCATAACGTTCTTTTCATCGCCGATGAAGTGATGACGGGATGGGGGCGTACGGGAACGCGCTTTGCGTGTGAACAGGCCGGTATCGAGCCCGATATCGTATGCCTGTCGAAAGGCATGACCGGAGGGTTCCTGCCGCTCGCGGTCACGTTGACGACCGAGGAGATATATCGGTCGTTCTACAGCACCGACCGGGCGCGAACCTTTTTTCATTCCTCCTCCTTCACTGGAAATCCGCTGGGCTGCGCGGCGGCATGCGCTTCGTTGAAGATTTGGCAGGAGGAGCCGGTACTTGACCGTATCAACCAAGTTTCCGTTTCCTTACGTGCGCTGTGGCCGCGACTTGCGGCACGCGGAGATGTCGTGAACGTGCGGCAAATCGGCACGATCGCGGCACTCGATGTTCGTGCGCCTGATCGCGGCTATCTCTCCGATGTGGCGCCGAAGCTCTACCGCTATTTCGTTGGGCACGGCGTCTTGCTCCGCCCGATCGGCCGCAGCATCTATGTACTTCCGCCCTACTGTATCTCGCACGCGGATCTCGAACTTATTGTCAACACGATCGAACGAGCGTTGGACGCGCTCCGCGACGGCGAACTCGAGCCGGCAGCCTAATACAGCTCGGGTTTCGACGCTTGTTTGCGCACCTGCCGCCGGCCGGTCGCGGCCGACGGCGCATCGGATTCTGCGCACGCCGAGCACGAAGATTGGGGCCAGGGGTTTTCCATCGTTGACGAAGAACTGGAACGCCGGCTCCGCGCCGTCGCCGTGCCGATTGTGAATCGGCGCGGACAGGCGGTGGCTGCGCTCAAACGTGAGCACCCATTCAACGTGCGCCACGCCCAATGAAATGCGCGATCGTTTCTTGCCGCAATTGCGCCGCGCCGCCGAGCAGATTTTCCATTTCACTGGCAAGAATTTCGCGTGCGAAGACCTCGGCTATCCTGCGCAATCGCGGTGCGTCGAGCTGCCCGATCCTGAACAAGGTATGCGCGGCTCATTAAGCCGTTACGTCTGCTTTGCGTGGCGGCGCTGCCACGAGCAATGACCCAAGCGGAATGCGTTGCGCTATCCATACTGTGAGGCAGCTCAGGATCAATGTCGCGCCGAAAACGATTGCTCCCTTGATCACGGCAAACAGAGTGGAAGCAAGCAAGGCGTATTGCGCCCAAACAAAGAAATCGTAATGCACCAGATAGAGGCTATAGGCATTGTCAGAAAGGTTGGCGAGAATACGCGTATGCTTCGCGCCAAAGCGTAGGCTCGTGGCGACGAAGAAAAAGCAGCCACTGGCACAAGCAATGACGAAGAGCAGATCGGAAGCAATCTCGATGGTAATGGGCGCCCGGCCATCCAAAGTAAAATAGGTTACGCCCATCCAGACGACAAACGAAACGATTGCCAACGCCAACCACCGATTCCAGCGTCTCGGCAATGCTCCATCGGCAGCGATGAGACCCCCATCGATGCCCGCGATGCCGATGCCCATCCCCGCAAAAAAATAGACGCCATAAAGCAGCGGCCGGCACCACTGCAGGGCGAGGAATCCGGAGTTGCGCCAAGCCCACGGTGTGAATGTCAACGCTAACGGAATGTAGGCTGCAGCTGAAACCGCGACGAGCGCGGCAAAGTAAAACTCTGGCCGCTGTCCGGCTTTGACTGACCACCGCCCCAAGGAGCGCAACACGTTGGGCGCAATAAGGCTGATGCCGGCCGCGAGCAAATCAAGGGCGAGGAGCTGCCATAAGAACCACAGGTGGCCATTAGGCAGGAACGGCAGCGCTAGATAACGTTGCACATAATCTGAGACGTTCGGATCTGCGGTCGTTGCGAGGTAGGACGGATAGATGGCAAACGGAATAAGGACGATAACGCCGAACGCAAAGGGAATACCGAGCCTTGTCAAGCGGTCGCGGGCATAAGCCAAAGGACGTTTGCGTTGTAGACTTGGCCACACAAACAAGCCGGACAAGAAAAACATCAGCGACATCAAATAAACGTCCTGCCACGCGCAAAATATGTCGAAGCCGAACCAGCGATGCGCATCGACAATTGGAAAGACATGCCAGTCATAGGGCGGATTGCTGAATCCGGACGATCGCAAAGGTGCCCATTCGACGTAGGCCATGACCGAATGGAACGCGAGCACAATAAGAATGACCGCGGCGCGCAGGTTATCGAGCGCCAAACTGGATCGCGACGGAGATACGGGACGTGCCATGAATCTCCAAAACGTCAATAGCGGCCGGCTAGTTTTGATTTATCGGCCAGGATGATCATTGGAACGCACGCTGCCCTATGCAAGCGCGAAATATGCAATAGGCGCGCATGCGGGAAGAATAGTTTCTCGCAATCAATGCTTCGAGCTCGGGAATAGGGACTAGCCACAAATGATTAGGCGAGGCTCGCTCGGTAACGCAATAGACAAGGCGAATTTTTTTGCCGCGTCCAGGCTCGATCGCCGAACGGATCGATTTTCACTCGCCTGAAATTGGATCGATCGCGGCGCTCTCTGGCGTCTTGCTCCGCCGGGAGCATATCATTATTGTTCGCCCATCGACCGAATAACGCACATTTGTTCGATATTCGACCATTCGCTTGGCCAAGAGATCGGCACGAGCAAGGCAGATACACGTACAAGGGAGGAGCGTCATGAGCGTCGCCGCAAAGGGACCGAAGACCGCCGCAAAGTCCGCCGTTACCACTCCGCAGACCGGCGACGAGTATCTCGATTCGTTGCGTGACGACCGCACCATCTACATCTACGGCGAACGCGTGAGGGACGTGACCACGCACCCCGCCTTCCGCAACACGGCACGCATGGTGGCGCGGCTCTACGACGCCCTGCACGACAAGAAGCACGCCGACAAAATCATGGTGCCGACCGACACCGGCAATGGCGGCAAGACGCACGCTTTCTTCAAGGCGCCGAAGTCGCTTGAAGATTTATTAGCCGGGCGCAGTGCGATCGCGGAATGGGCGCGCATCACTTATGGGTGGCTCGGCCGTTCGCCCGATTACAAGGCCTCGTTCCTCGCCACGCTTGGCGCCAATGCGCAGTTTTACGATCCTTACACCGACAACGCGAAACGCTGGTACAAATTCAGCCAGGAGCGCGTGCCGTTCGTCAATCACGCGATCATTCATCCGCCGGTCGACCGCGACCGGCCGCCAAGCGAAGTCGGAGACATCTGCTGTCATGTGGAGAAGGAGACCGACGCCGGCATCATCGTGTCCGGCGCCAAGGTCGTGGCTACCGGCTCGGTGCTGACCAACTACACTTTTGTCGCGCATCACGGTCTCATTCCGGTGCAGGACAAAAAATTCGCCGTCGTGTTCATGATTCCGACCAACGCGCCGGGCGTGAAGTTCCTCTGCCGCACCTCCTACGAAATGACCTCGACCGCGATGGGCAGCCCGTTCGATTATCCGCTGTCGTCGCGCATCGACGAGAACGACGCGGTATTCATCCTCGATAAAGTGCTGGTGCCTTGGGAGAACGTGTTCGTTTACGGCGACATCGAAAAGGCCAACAATTTTTTCCCCCGCACCGGCTTTCTGCCACGCTTCGTCGTGCACGGCTGCACGCGGCTTGCGGTCAAGCTCGACTTCATCGCCGGTTTACTGCTGAAGGCCGTCGAAGCGGCGGGCACCAAGGATTATCGCGGCGTACAAGCCAATGTGGGCGAGGTCATCGCCTGGCGAAACCTGTTCTGGGCGCTGTCGGACGCGATGGTGCGCGATCCCAAGCCATGGATCGGCGATTATGTACTGCCCAATATGGATCCGGGCAACGCCTACCAGATCATCGCAACCATGGCCTACACCAAGGTCAAATACATCATCGAGCAGACTGTGGCGTCCGGCCTGATCTATCTCAATTCGCACGTCAACGATTTTAAGAACGCGGAAATCCGCCCCTATATCGACCGTTATATGCGGGGGTCGAACGGCTACAAGGCCGAGGAGCGCGTCAAGCTGATGAAGCTTCTGTGGGATTGTCTGGCGACCGAATTCGGCGGCCGCCACGAGCTCTATGAAATCAATTACGGCGGCTCGACCGAGGAAATCCGCCGCTATTGCCTGTTCGGCGCGCAAGCCTCCGGCAACGCCGACCGCTTCAAAGGGTTCGCCGAAGACTGCATGGCCGAGTACGATCTTGACGGCTGGAAGGTGCCCGACCTCACCGACCCGGACGAACTCAGCTATCACGTGCTGCGCAAGGGAAAGTAGTGCTACGCCGTCACGTTAGTGCGCCGGCGACAAGCCGAGCCGATCCATCAACGCGCGGTCGCGGTCCTCTGCCGGATTGGGCGTGGTCAAAAGTTTCGGTCCATAAAATATTGAATTGGCGCCGGCGAGAAAGCAGAGCGCCTGCGTCTCCTCGCTCATGCTTTCGCGCCCGGCGGAGAGCCGTACCACGGACCGCGGCATGGCGATGCGGGCAACCGCTAGGGTGCGCACGAATTCGATTGCATCCAGCGGCGGTGCGTCGGCCAGCGGCGTGCCGGTGACGCGCACCAGCATGTTGATGGGCACCGATTCCGGATGCACCGGCAAATTAGCCAGTGTTTCGATCATGCCGACGCGATCCTCGCGTGTCTCACCCATGCCAACGATGCCGCCACAACAGACGCGGATGCCGGCTTCACGGACGTATCCGAGCGTCGCGAGGCGATCATCGTAGGTCCGCGTGGTGATGATCTCGCCATAGAACTCGGGCGAGGAATCGAGGTTGTGGTTATAGTAATTGAGGCCCGCCATTTTGAGTTCGCGAGCCTGCTCGGCGGTGAGCATGCCGAGCGTGGCGCAGGTCT
>JASHSY010000101.1 GCA_030040825.1 Xanthobacteraceae bacterium | reverse complement strand
GATCAGCTCCTCGCCGACGCCGGCCTTGGCAAGCGCCGCCGCATCCATTTGCTGATGGGTCGTGCTCGCCGGATGGATCACCAAAGTCTTGGCGTCACCGACATTGGCGAGATGGCTTGCCAGCCGTACCGCCTCGATGAATTTCTTTCCCGCCGCGCGGCCGCCCTTGATGCCGAAGGATACGATCGAGCCGGCGCCTTTCGGCAACAATTTTTGCGCCAGCGCGTGATCCGGATGGGTTTCCAGCGACGGATGCAGCACCCAGTCAACGGCTGCATTTTTGCGCAGGAAGATCAGCACGCCGGCGGTGTTTTCCATGTGCCGCTCCATCCGCAGCGGCAGCGTCTCCACGCCCTGCAACAGATGGAACGCATTGGTCGGCGACAGACACGCGCCGAAATCGCGCAAGCCTTCGGCGCGCGCCCGCATGATGAAGGCAGCGGGGCCAAATTCCTCGGCGAAGACGATGCCGTGGTAGCCGGCATAAGGCCGAGTGAGCGTCGGGAATTTCTCGGTAGCAAGCCAATCGAAGCGGCCGCCGTCGACGATCACGCCGCCGATCGCGACGCCGTGCCCGCCAAGCCATTTGGTGACGGAATGCATGACGATGTCGGCGCCGAGCGCGAGCGGCTGGCACAGATAAGGCGTGGCGAAAGTATTGTCGACGAGGAGCGGAACGCCGGCCGCATGCGCGATTTCGGCTACCACCGGAATATCGAGCACTTCCAGACCCGGATTACCGAGCGTCTCGGCGATGACGAGCCGCGTGTTCGGCGCAATGGCGGCGCGCAGCGCATCATGGTCGCGCGGCTTGACGAAGGTCGTGGTGATGCCGAAGCGCGGCAACGTGTGGGTCAGGAGATTGATCGTGCCGCCGTAGAGCGAAGCGGAGGCGACGATGTGGTCGCCGGCGCCGACGAGCGTGGCGATGGCAAGATGCATCGCCGCCATGCCGCTTGCCGTGCAGACCGCGCCGACGCCGCCTTCGAGCGCGGCGAGCCGCTCCTCCAGCACTGCGTTGGTCGGGTTGGAAATGCGCGTGTAGATGTGGCCCGCGCGCTCGAGATTGAACAGTCCCGCGGCGTGATCGGCATCATCGAACACATACGAGGTGGTCTGATAGATCGGCACGGCACGCGAGCGCGTCACCGGATCGGGATGCTGCCCGGCATGCAGGCTCAGGGTCTCGAAGGCGGGCGGTTTCGGGGCGGGCATGCGTCCTCGATAAATGCTGTTCGACAGGATGCTCGCACCATATCAGCAATGTGCCAACCGAGCGGCAGTTGCGATTCGCACATATATGTGCGATATGAGAATATGAATGGCCACGAATTTGAACGAAGAATCAAGAGGATTGGCCATCGTCGCGGCGTGCCAGTGTCTTTCGACTCTAGCCACGGCAAAGGCAGCCACGGGCGTCTCTACTATGGTCCACGGTTCACAACCTTGAAGGACCGCAGAAAGGAAATCGGGCCCGGCCTTCTCAAGGCCATGCTCGATCAGCTCGGGCTGACGAGAACTGATTTGGAGAACGGCTGATGGCTTTTGGATATCGATTCAAGCTGGAACGGCAGCAGAATGGCTGGTGGCTCGTGCGCTTTCCGGGAATTCCGGAAGCGTTGACCGAGGGCGCAACGGAAGCAGAAGCTAGACGGAACGCGGTCGATTGCGTCATCGCCGCACTCGAAGGCTATATGAAGGCCGGAAAGGCCCTGCCTCGGCAAGGCGCAGGACATTCAGGACCGGATCGCGCCGTGCTGCCCTCTCTGGTCACCGCCAAGCTCGCTGTTTACGAAACAATGCATGCTCGCGGTTGGTCGAAAGTCCGGTTGGCAAAGGAGCTCGGAATGCCGGAGAACTCGGTGCGCCGCTTGCTTGACCTCCGTCACAGCTCGCACATGTGGATCATCGACGAGGCGCTTGGAAAGATGAACTCTGAGCTTTCAATCGATTTGCCCAAGCGCCCGCGCAAAAGCGCCGCGTAGGCGTAGTGATCCAATCGAGAAGCGCAGCCGGACTGAGTAAACGAAACCCGGGGCAAGCCAAGCGGTCGATCTTAGCGGCCCTGAAGTTCGGCAATCCGTACCGGTTTGGAGCGGTCGCCCGATGTTGCCGGGACCATCGGATGCCGGCCGTAAATAATCGCTCGCCGATTTTCTCTGCCGGTTTCCTCCTCAGGAGTGGACGCTAGCGGCACAGTTCCGGTTTTTTGACCGGGCTTGGCATTTCTCCGGTCAATCACGCTTGCGATGAATAACCCAATGATCGCCAGTGGCAGACCGATCAAGATGAACGCGACGATGGCACCAATAGCCAAGTTCAACACCGGGTAACTTCGCTTTCTTTCCGCTACACGTAGACGGGGGTGCCGCATCGCGCGAAAACCCGCTCGATACAGAGCCTTAGCATGAAGTTGCCGCAGTGGATATCACGCTCAAGCGCCTTTAGACCTTGTGCCTCGGCGTACTATCGTCGGCTGAGTCTTTAGAGTTTATCGCTCTTTGGCGCCCGGCTAGACGACCTGCGGGCCGTGAGGCGGGTTGCCCCCAAGACCTCCTAGATAGCCGTTCACCGCAAGTGAGGCGGAAGGCGAAGATGCTCGGTTGGTTCCAGACCCTGATGCCGCGCGAAGCGCGTTTTTTCCCGTTGTTTCAGAAGCATGCGACTCTGGTGGTGGCCGGCGCCGAAGCGCTGCGCGGGCTGCTGCGCGGGGGCGACAATATCGAGGCGTGTTGCAAGGAGATATTCCAGCGTGAGGCGGAAGCTGACGAGGTGACCCGTGAAGTCCTACTCGCCGTCCGCCGCACTTTCATCACGCCGTTCGATCGTACCGACATTCAGGACCTGATCACGTCGATGGACGACGCCATCGATCAGATGAACAAAACCGCCAAGACCATTGTGACCTTTGAAGTGCGTGGTTTTGAGCCTTGCATGCAACAAATGAGCGAGATCATCGTGCAGTCGGCGCAGTTGGTCTTGGAAGCCGTCCCGCTTCTGAGCAGCATCGGGACTAACGCCGGACGCCTTAATGCACTGACGGCAAAAATCATCAATGTCGAGGAACAGGCAGACGAGGTTTACAATCGAGGCTTGAAGGAATTGTTCCTCGCCAGCCGGCAAGGCAACGCCATGAGTTTCATCATAGGCTCTCAGCTATATGACCATCTCGAGAAAGTCGTCGATCGTTTTGAGGATGTGGCGAACGAGATCAGCTCGCTCGTGGTCGATCAGCTTTGAAATTGCGAGCCGATGTCGAGCCTTAGCCTACCCATCCTGATCGGCTTGATTGTCGTTGCACTCGCATTCGATTTCCTCAACGGCCTGCACGACACCGCAAACTCTATTGCGACCCTTGTGTCGACGCGAATGTTGCGGCCGCGCTATGCGGTGATCTGGGCGGCGTTTTTCAATTTTATCGCTTTCCTGGTTTTTGGCGTTCACGTCGCGCGAACGGTCGGCGTCGGCATTGTCTCAGCCGACTCCATCGACGCGCAGGTGATTTTCGGTGCGCTCACCGGTGCGATCATATGGAATCTCATCACTTGGGCGGTTGGGATTCCGTCCAGCAGTTCGCATGCACTGATCGGCGG
>JASHSY010000100.1 GCA_030040825.1 Xanthobacteraceae bacterium | reverse complement strand
TCCAGATCGAGCGGATCGTCCCACTTGAATGCGGCGTCCTTGATCTGGACGGATTTGCCTTCGCGCTTTTCGGTCTTTTCCGCGGCCTGCGACATGGCGCTGCTCCACTTGGGCTTGGCCAAGAACTTAGAGCAAATGGCGGCGCAGCGAAATGCAGGCGAGCGGTGCGCCACCATGCTCCCTCCCCCCTTGTGGGGAGGGTCGGGGAGGCGGATTCGTCCGGCGGCTGCGAACAACCCCACCCCTACCCTCCCCACAAGGGAGGGGAACGCGCGTTGCCGCTGGCGCGCGGTTTCGCTATCTAAACGCGCACGCGCCCGTAGCTCAGCTGGATAGAGCGCTGCCCTCCGAAGGCAGAGGTCAGGGGTTCGAATCCCTTCGGGCGCGCCAACTTCCAACGGTTGTGCGAGACACAAAACGAAAAGGGCGGCTGAAAAGGCCGCCCTTCGCGTTGTACGAGTCGGAGTTAAGCGTCGCTTACTTCGGACGCGCGTAGGTCCAGTGCAGCTCGGCGACCGCCTTGGAATGGAAATGCGTCTCGAAGCCGACGACCTCCGGGGCGACCATGTCGTCCTTGGCGAACGCCAGCTTGTCTTCATCAACGGCATGGACCGTCAGGATGTAGCGATGCGCTTTGTCGCCCTTGGGCGGGCACGTACCGCCAAAACCGTCAAAGCCGTAACTGTTGCGCGCTTGGATGACGCCCGCGGGCATCAAGTTCGCCTTCACGTCGCCGGCGTTCTTCGGAATCGACGTGCTCGATGCGGGAATGTTGAACGCGATCCAGTGCCAGAAACCGCGGCGGCCGTCGGGCGGAGGTCCGGTCGGCGCGTCTGGATCGAACAGAATGATGGCGAAGCTCTTGGTGCCCTCGGGTACCCCGGTCAATTTCAACGACG
The DNA here is from genome assembly GCA_030040825.1 of Xanthobacteraceae bacterium. Taxonomy (GTDB): domain Bacteria; phylum Pseudomonadota; class Alphaproteobacteria; order Rhizobiales; family Xanthobacteraceae; genus BOG-931. The sequence goes on along the minus strand of JASHSY010000100.1, from coordinate 3,199 downwards.
GAGACACATTGCCGCCGTCGCAGCCGAAGACATTTGCCTCCATCGACTTCGGACTGACGGCGCCGTTCTTGATCTCGTCGCTGGTCACTTTCATTTGCGCTTGCGCGGCCGTGGCGGCCAGCAGGCCGAACGCAATCGCCATCGCTCCGAATGCAATTTTTTGCACTGTTTCCTCCCGTGGTGTTTGGTTGGGCGGCAAAAGCTAGCATGCGGACAAGGGCTTGTCTCACCCCCTCGCGGCCGGCTCAGGCGGCGGGCTCAGGCGGTGGTTTCTTTGGCGGCGGTCCTTACGGCCGGCCGGAAGTTCGCCGACGTCTGTGCGCGATCGGGATCAGATCGTCGGGCAGCACGCGACGGATCAAACCCCACAGCCCGCGCTTTTCGATCAGGATGATGACGATGGAGAATGTGCCGCGCCCCGGATCGGGCGCCGGGCTCGCGGAGCCTCTGCGGCCCGTTGCCCACTCAAGCCGCGTCATTACTCTCGCTCGATTTGCTGATGGGCGCGTCACTTGCGCCGAACGCCCGGCGCAAAGCACAATGGCGGTCAACCGATCGATCTGCGCCGGCGTTGCGTGCAGCGAAAGATCGATCGGCGGTAAGGGAGGTCTTGATGGCTGGACGCGCCCGTTTCGACTTCATTCATTTCATGCACTACGTGCATTTGCCCGAAAACCAAAAAGAGTTCCCGTCATTGTGGGTCGACTTTCCCAACAAATATTTCAATCCTGAAAAGGGCTATTCGCTGTATCAGCGCTATCTCTCCGAATTGGTGCTGGCCGATAAACTTGGTTTCGACGCTATCGTCGTCAACGAGCACCACAACACCGCGTACAGCATGATGCCGGCGCCGAACCTGATCGCCGCCTCGCTCATTCCGCAAGTCAGCAACGCCAAAATCTGTGTGTGGGGAACGCCGCCAAATCTCGAATATCCGAACCGGCTGGCGGAAGAATACGCCATGCTCGACGTGCTTTCGCAGGGTCGGCTGGAAGTCGCGTTTCCGCTCGGCACCGGCATGGAATATTGGGCCAATCCGATCAACCCATCGACCGCGCGGGCGCGCTATCGCGAGTCGATCGACATTATTTTGCAGGCTTGGACACAGGACGGCCCGACCAAATATTATGGCGACTTCTATACCTACCGTTACCTCAACCCATGGCCGCGGCCGGTGCAGAAGCCGCATCCGCCTTGCTACATCGTCGGCACCGGCAGCCCGGAGACCATCGACATCGCCGCACAGCTCGGCTTCGGCTATGCCTCGGTGTTCGTCACCAAACAGCGCGCCCGCGAACTCAACGAGAAACTGCGCCGGACTGCGGCCGAGCACGGTCACCATATCCGTCCCGAGCAGTTACCGCTGCAAGTCATTACCTACGTCGCCGAGACCGAACAAAAAGCCCGCGAAGAGGGGATCGATCATATCCGCTATTTCTTCGAGGACGCGCTACGGACCACGCCGACCTTCCTCGCGCCGCCTGGTTATCTTTCGGTCGAGCAACTCAAGATGCGTGCGGCCTTGGCCGACAAGCTGCACGGCAAGTTCAACTTCGACAACGTCAACGAATCGTTCTTTGTCGCTGTCGGCACCGCCGACCAGGTGGTCGAGCAGCTCGAACAATGGGGCGAGCAGATGGGAACCAACCACTTTGTTATTTTGGGAGCGGCCGGCAACATGCCGAACTGGAAGGTGGTCAAGAACCTTAATCTGATTGCGCAGGACGTGATCCCGCGCGTGCGGGTCGGCGCCGCTTACGAACGCCGCGTTGCCGCCGAGTAGGGAAGGAAGCTCCCGATGCCAGCGCAGCCGATCCCGGCGCAGTTCAAACGCGAAACCCACACCATCAACGGCGTCAAGACCGTTGTGCTTACTGCCGGTCATGGCGAGCCGCTGGTTTTCTTGCACGGCGCCGGTATCTGGCACGGCATCCACTTCGCGCTGCCATGGACGGAGAAATTCCGCGTCATCGTTCCATTTCATCCGGGCTTCGGCGAATCCGGCGACGATCCGGCGATGAACGACATGCATGACTATGTCATGCATTATCTCGATCTGTTCGATGCGCTCGGCATCGGCAAAGCGCGGCTGGTCGGTTTCTCGCTCGGCGGCTGGCTGGCGGCGAAGTTTGCCACCGAGCACGGCGAGCGGGTCGAGCGGCTCGTACTGGTGGGACCGGCCGGACTGCGCGGCAAGGAGCGGCCACAGGGCGATGTGCTCAGTTTGCCGCCCGAGCAGATTCCTTCGCTGCTGGTTTCCGACTTCGACGTCATCAAGCCATACCTGCCGGACAATCCGAAAGACCTCGATTTCATGGGCGAGCGTTACCGCGAAGGCGGAACGCTGGCGCGGCTGCTATGGGAACATCCCTACGACACCAAGCTGCCGCGTTATCTGCATCGCCTCACCATGCCGACGCTGCTGGTGTGGGGCGAAGAGGACAAGCTGTTGCCGGTGCAGCATGCGGCGTTGTGGCGTCAGCACCTTCCCAGAGCGGAATTCAAGACGTTCAAGGGCGCCGGCCATCTCGTGCTTGACGAGAAACCCGAGGCGGTGGACGCGGTGACGCGGTTCTTGTCGTGATCTCAATCAGCGGTAGTGCGACGCTTGCGGCGCGGGCACTTTTGAATACCGCTCGTCACTCTAAAGCGAAGCTAAGCCGAAAACTCGATCCGGCGGAGCGGAACCTTCCGCTCCGTTAACCTTTTGCCAGCCCTGATCTTCGACGATCCGTAAGCTTTCTCCGCTATAGGCCGAAGCGGGGCACTCGCGCCGGCGCGCGAGGGACCGCACGGATTTGGCCATGCCGGACGTCGAAGGCAAAGTCGAAGATCGCCGGGTGCTTCAGCGCACCCGCGTTCAACGTAACGCCAAAATCATCGTGCCGCGCCGCTCGTCGGTGATTTGCTGCACGGTGCAGAATATCAATAGCGGCGGCGCCTGCCTGAAAATGGCAAATACCGGCGGCCTGCCGGAGACATTCGATCTGACCTTCGAGCATGGCCGCACGCGACGGTCTTGCCGCGTGGTCTGGCGCACCACCGATAAAGTCGGCGTGAAGTTCGAATCCGGCGAAGCTTTGGCTGAGGTCAGCGAAAGGCAGCTGAGCTTGCCGTTTTAGTGGAGCATGATCTTTTCGGACCTTCCTTCGCCCGCCGAAGCGGGCTTCGTGAAGGCGGGAAACCGGTGACCACCCTC
>JASHSY010000099.1 GCA_030040825.1 Xanthobacteraceae bacterium | reverse complement strand
GCTCGAATAGCTTATGAGGTGTTTTCACCGACCAGGGCAGTGTTTCATTTGACCCACATCAAGGTCTACGCTTCCAATTAAACATTCATGGCAGTCGAAATGTGGGGACAGCGGCATGTATGAGCCGGGAAATTGCCAGACATCGCCGAGGCTTGCCTTTCTTTGGCCGGCCTTTGTTGCGGCCGCGACAAGCGAGATGGCCGCATTAGCGGGAAAATATTTTGCCAATATCGCAGTCGGGCCGGACGTACCCGCGGCCCAGGAACCGGAGTGGGTGACCGCACATACCGTGGCGCTTGAACTGAGCACTGTCAGGCTACGAGATTTTAGTACCGGAACGGCTGGCCATCCGACGCTGTTGTGTACGCCATTGGCGCTGCATGGCGGCGCCGTTGCCGACCTTGCGGCCCGACACAGCCTTGTCGGCGCTTTGCGCGCCAATGGCCTACGGCGTCTGTTCGCTGCCGATTGGCGGAGCGCGACGCAGGACATGCGCTTCCTGGGTATCGACGACTATCTCGCCGATCTGAACGTACTTGTCGATCATGCCGGAAGCCCCATCGACCTTATCGGGCTATGTCAGGGAGGCTGGATGGCATTGGCTTATGCCGCTCGCTTTCCCGCCAAAATTCGCAAACTTGTTTTGGCCGGCTCGCCGGTCGATTTCGCGGCCGCTCCGTCCGCCTTATCCGACGTGGCGAAAATCACGCCTCTGGCAACCTTTGAAGAATTGGTCCGCATCGGCGATGGAATCGTGCCCGGGCGAAAAGTGCTGAAATTCTGGGGCGTTGAGACGGTGCTAACCGAAGACATTCGACAGGTCATGCAAACGAGCAGCGTTCCAGGCTCGCCCGATTTTGCCGTTTTAGAGGCGGCTTTCCGGAATTGGTACGCGTGGACGACCGATCTTCCTGGACGATATTTTCTGGAGGTCGTGAGCAAACTCTACAAGCGAAACGAACTGGCGCTCGGGAAATTCGTCGCTCTCGGTCGGGTTATTAATCTGGCCGAGTTGCATGCGCCGATGTTTTTGCTCTCGGCTGCCCAGGACGAATTGGTTTCACCGCCGCAGTTATTTGCCGCCGAGCGCCTGGTTGGGTCGAAAGGAGCCGACATCCGCAAGCAAACCGTACCCGGTCGTCACGTCGGACTGTTCATGGGCAAGGATGTGCTCGATCACGTGTGGCCGGAGGTGGGCCGCTGGCTCGCTGAGCCGGTCGTCGGTGAACGCGGCGCGCTGGTGGCGACACGCTGAAAAATCCGGATTGCATTGGACCGATGCAATCCGGATTGAATAGCCTGCGTGCCGCGTTGTGTCAGGCCGCTTTCACCGTAATCTTCTTTTCTGCTTTTTGGGCTTCTGTCGTTTTTGGCAGCGTCAACGTGAGTACGCCCTTGTTGAACTTCGCGTCAATTTTGTCGGCGTCGACGCCGGCAGGCACTTGGAAGGAGCGCTGGAACGAGCCGTAGCTGCGTTCGCTCAGATAATAGTCTTTGTTTTTTTCTTCCTTTTCCTGTTTTTTCTCGCCTTTGATGGTGAGGACCCCGTCGGCGAGTTTCACCTCGATGTTCTTCTCGTCAATGCCGGGCAGTTCGACCGTGATTTCGTAGGTCTTGTCGGTTTCGGCAACATCGACTGCCGGAACGGTCGACCATACAGACTCGCGCGATATGAAAGGCTGAAGATCGAACAACGAGCGGCCAAACGGACTGCGCAAGCCGAGATGGAAATCGTCGAACAGTCGGTCGACTTCCCGGCGAAGGTTTTCAAACGGATACCACTGCCGGGGTCCAGGAGCGGCGCCACCTTCGTTTTTGACGGGCAATTTCGTGATGGGTTCTGTCATGACACACCTCCAATATAAGTTTCACGTTTCTCCAGCTAATCCTGCTGGATGCTGCTTGCTTTGATCTTCATCAAAAAATAACCGGAAGGACCCATCGGAGGTGCGTTGACCTAAATCAAAGAAGTGCGGCCCGCGGCTGGAGATGATTTTTATTTCCGGAGTCGAGCCGATGCCATACCCAACCAATCGCGATTTACCCTCGTCCGTACGCGCACACCTTCCCGATCACGCGCAGGACATTTATCGTGAAGCATTCAATCATGCTTTCGCCGCGCATGCGGGCGAGATGGACCGCGAAGAGCGGGCGCACCGGATCGCGTGGGCCGCGGTCAAGCGGTCCTACGTCAAGGCCGGCGAAAGCTGGGTGCAACGCTATCCGTAATGTCCCTTAGGCCCATTCCCTGAATTTTTGCCGGGTTCGGCCGCGCGTATCGTTACGGTCGAATCGAATACGGTCGTATAGCCCGATGCCTTGGACACGCGATGACACAGCCCGCCACTGACGAGGCGACCCTGCCACCCCGCACTGAGGCGGAAAAATCGCATCCAGCGGGCGGTAAGGACTTGGTGCGGGTTCCGAAAGCTGGACTTCCGGTCGCGTTGCTACCCGGAGCAAAGGCGCGACGACAGTGGCTGCGCCTCGTGCTTGTCCTTGCCGTCCTGTTCGCAGGGGCCGGCGGCGGCTATTACTGGTGGCTGCGCCTGCATCCCGCACTGCCGGCGAGTATTGTCTTCGGCAACGGCCGATTGGAAGCGGACGAAATCAATATCGATACAAAGTATGCGGCGCGCATCGCCGAGATGCTGGCCGACGAAGGTGACCTGGTCAAAGCCGGGCAGGTCGTGGCGCGCATGGATACGCGCGACCTGCAAGCGTCGCTGAAAAAGTCGGAAGCGCAGGTTCGACAGGCGCGCCGCGCCGTCGATGAAGCCACAGCCAACGTCACGCAACAGCAAGCCCAGGTGCTGCTGGCTCAACAGGAATACGCGCGCGCTGCGTATCTTGTGCAACGCGGCTTTCAAACCAAGGAAGTTCTGGATGAGCGCCAGCAGCAGCTTGACGGCGCCAACGCCGCACTGTCTGCAGCACAGCTACGCGTAATTGAATTCGAACACGCGCTAGAAGCCGCAACGCATGATGCTGAGCTCTACACCGTACAGATCAACGACGACACGCTGGTAGCGCCGCGCGACGGCCGACTGCAATACCGCATAGCCAATCTCGGAGAAGTATTACCTGCCGGCGGTCATGTGTTTGCGATGCTCGATACTTCAAACGTCTACATGGATATCTACCTGCCGACCGAGCAGGCAGGCAAAATCAAATACGGAGCTGATGCGCGTATCGTGACCGATGCCTTTCCTAAGGTCTCGATCCCGGCCAAGGTGACCTTTATCGCTACGCAAGCGCAATTCACGCCAAAGACGGTTGAAACAAAAACCGAGCGAGACAAGCTGATGTTTCGCGTTCGCGTCCGTATCGATGCTGACTGGCTGCGTGGGCGAACGGACGCTGTCAGTAGCGGCTTGCCCGGCGTCGGTTACGTTCGGACCGATGCAGGGGCGGCATGGCCCGCGGCTCTGCAAGGAAGTACGGTGCAATGAATGGCGGTGCGGAGCCGGTCGCGCTATTGCAAAACGTGACGCAGCGCTATCGCCGTGTCATCGCGCTCGATGATGTCACCGCCGAACTGCCCGCCGGCCGCATGATCGGCCTGATCGGTCCGGATGGCGCCGGCAAATCCACTTTCCTAAGCATGATCGCCGGCGCGCGGCGCGTGCAATCAGGCCGGGTGGTCGTGCTCGGCGGAGATATCGCCGATGCCTCGCATCGCGCCGCCGCTTGCCCGCGCATCGCCTATATGCCGCAGGGATTGGGGAAAAATCTCTATCCTGATCTGAGTATCCGTGAAAACGTTGAGTTTTTCGGCCGCGTTTTCGGGCAATCGCGTGCCGAGCGCGAATGGCGGATCTCCGAACTTCTGACCAGCACCGGCCTAGCGCCGTTCGCCGAACGTCCGGCCAAGAAATTGTCCGGCGGCATGCGGCAAAAGCTCGGCCTGTGCTGCTCGCTCATTCACGACCCGGATCTTCTGATTCTCGATGAACCAACCACGGGTGTCGATCCGCTATCGCGGCGCCAGTTCTGGGATTTAATCGCACGCATGCGCGCACGCCGACCCGGGATGAGCGTGATAATCGCCACTGCGTATATGGACGAGGCCGAGCATTTCGATTCGCTCCTCGCCATGAACGACGGAAAAATCCTCGCGGCGAGTACGCCGTCGAACTTCAAGGCACGCACGCACACGGCAAATGTCGAGGAAGCTTTCATCGCGCTGCTCCCGGAAGAACTCCGCGCCGGGCATAATGTGCTCAAGGTTCCGCCGCGCGGCGATGGCGACAGCGAGCCGGTGATCATCGCCCGCGATCTCACCTGCCGGCTCGGCGACTTTACCGCCGTCGATCGTGTGAGCTTCAGCATCGAACGCGGCGAAATCTTCGGTTTCGTCGGCTCGAACGGCTGCGGCAAAACCACGACCATGAAGATGCTGACCGGGCTTCTGGCGCCGAGCGAAGGCGAAGCGCTGTTATTTGGCGCGCCGCCGGACGCCAGCGACCTCAGGTCTCGCGCGCGCGTTGGCTATATGTCGCAGTCCTTTTCGCTCTACACGGAGCTGACCGTTCGACAAAATCTCGATCTGCATGCCCGGTTGTTCCATTTGCCGCCAAGCGAAGCGACAACGCGGATTAGGGCGCTGGTCGATCAATTTGGATTAGCGGACGATCTCGACAAACTTGCCGCCGACCTGCCGCTGGGCATTCGGCAACGGCTTTCGCTTGCGGTTGCGGTGGTGCATCGGCCGGAGATGCTCATTCTCGATGAGCCGACATCCGGCGTCGATCCCCTGGCCCGCGATCGCTTCTGGGAATTGTTAGTCGATCTTTCGCGCAATGATGGCGTGACGATCTTTGTCTCCACGCATTTTATGAACGAAGCCGAACGTTGCGATCGTATTTCGCTGATGGATTCGGGCCGGGTTCTGGCGACCGACACGCCGGCGAATCTGGTCAGATCGCGCGGCGCCGCAACGCTGGAAGAGGCCTTCATCAATTATCTGCAAGAGGCAAGCGTAGGGACAGCCAGTGAGTCTGTTATCGAGGCCGCGACGGAAGTCGCGCCGCAAGTTGCGCAATCGACAGTTCCGCATCCTATGTTCAGTTTGCAGCGTCTGTTTGCCTACACCATTCGCGAAGCGATCGAGCTCTTGCGCGATCCAATTCGCCTGGGGTTCGCTTTGTTCGGTACGGTGTTTTTGATGCTGGTGTTCGGATTCGGAATATCCACTGATGTGAACAATCTTACTTTCGCGGTTCTCGATCATGACCACACCCACGAAAGCCGCGCTTATCTCGAAGAATTGCGCGGTTCGACGTATTTTATCGAGCAGCCGCCGCTCACCGACTACACCGATTTGCAAAACAGGATGCAGAGCGGGGCGATTAAAGCAGCCATCGAAATTCCACCCGGCTTCGGCCGCGATCTCGAACGGGGACGGCCGACGTGGGTCGGTGCGTGGGTTGACGGCGCCATGCCGTTTCGCGCCGACACCATACGCGGCTATTTGCAAGCCATGCATCAGCTTTATCTGAGCGATCCGGCGGTCAAGACGACCGCGCAACAGCAGCCTCGCCCGCTCGCTCGCGTCGAGCTGCGATTCAAATACAATCAGGATTTCGAAAGCGTTTATGCGATGGTGCCAACGAGTCTGTCGATGCTGCTGGCGCTATTCCCGGCGATCCTGATGGCGCTTGCCGTGGTGCGTGAAAAAGAGTTGGGCTCAATTACCAATTTGTACGTTACGCCGGTCACCCGTCTAGAATTTCTCCTCGGGAAACAGATCCCCTATATCGGCGTTGCCATGGCGAATTTCTCGGTGATGTTTCTCATGGCGTTGTTTGTTTTTCACGTTCCACTTAAGGGCAGCTTTCTCGCTTTGGTATTCGGCGTATTGATTTACGTTACCACCACCACCGCCTATGGCATGGTGATCTCATCATTTGCGAATACGCAGATCGCGGCGTTATTCGGCACCGCCATCATGACTTATTTGCCGGCGTCGCAATTCTCCGGAATGATGGTTCCTGTTTCTTCGCTGTCCGGAATGGCCCAGCTCATGGGACGGGCATTCCCGATGACCTATTTCATTCCGATCAGCACCGGAACGTTCGACAAGGGTTTGGACTTCACCGATCTCGCGACGGACATCGGCGAACTTGCAATTTTTATTCCGGCATTGACGCTCATCAGTCTCGTTTTGCTCCGCAAGCAGGAACATTAGGGGCTGTCGGATGCGCATGCTGCAAAACATCTTTTGGCTGGGCACCAAGGAAATCCGCAGCTTCTTTCGCGATTACGTGCTGCTCGGTTTCGTGGTTTACGCCTTCTCGCTGCAAATCATGGCGCAAGCGCATAGTTTCTCGCAGGAAGTACATAATGCGTCGGTCGCGATAGCCGATGAAGATCATTCGGAGTTATCGCGCCGGATTTCTCGGGCTTTTTTGCCACCATATTTTCATCCGGCGCAGGGGATTGCGGAACGTGACATTGTTCCACTGATGAATCTTGGGAAATACACCTTCGTGATCGACATTCCGCCGAACTTCCAGCGCGATGTGCTCGGCGGCAGAAATCCCGCACTGCAACTCAACGTCGACGCAACGATGATGGTGCAGGGCGGACTTGGCGCCGATTACGCTCAGCAGATTATTACAACCGAAATACACGACTTTCTGTCGCGCGCGGAAGGCGCCCCGCTATCCCCCGTCAATCTTGACGTCCGCATCATGTACAACCCCAACGTCACCACCGCCTGGTTCACCAGCGTTATGGGTATCATCAACAGCGTCAGCATGCTCGCCATCATCCTCGCAGGTGCCGCGCTCATTCGCGAGCGCGAGCATGGCACAATGGACCATCTACTGGTCATGCCGCTGACGCCGTTCGAGATCGCTATGTCGAAGGTATGGGCGAACGGGCTGGTGATTACGACTGCCGTTGGGCTTTCGCTTTATCTTGTGGTCCGCGCGTTGCTGGGCGTTCCAATTGCCGGATCGGTGCCGCTCTTCTTGCTTGGCGTCGCTATCTACCTGTTCTTTGCCTGCGCCATCGGCATCTTCATCGGAACTATCGCGCGGTCCATGCCACAACTCGGCTTACTCTATTTGCTGATCTATTTACCGATGAACATGCTCTCCGGCAGCAATACACCGCTGGAAAGCATGCCGCGGTGGCTGTCAACGATCATGGAGGCGTCGCCCTCGACGCATTTTGTGTCGTTTGCGCAATCGATCCTATATCGCGGCGCTGGCATCGCCGTTGTTTGGCCGCAATTCCTCTTCGTTGCAATCGTCGGTGGCTTGTTTTTCGCGTTGGCCGTTTGGCGGTTTAGATCAGTCACCGCTCAGACGATCTAGCGACGATTTGCATCGTTCCTTGGTTTTGGGCAATCGCGGCTATATTTGATCCACCTCAATTCGCCTATAGCTTTTCGTGGCTACATATTTAACGAACAATTGGGACGCATTTCGATGCGTACTGCAGTGAGGTTTTTATTTGGAAGTTTGGCGGTGTTATTCACGACAATGCTGTCGCTCCGAATTTTCTTTACCGATGTAAAGCCGATTGCCTGGAGTGAGGTCGCCCAATCAAGCATTCGGCTTGAGGCGGCTTTTTTCTTGCTTATCGTTGAAAATATCGCGGCTTTTTGTTTCGCGGTTGCCTCGATAGCGATGTTCGTGCTTTGGGTGCGCCGCAATCGGATTGTATCCTCCGAGTGCGAGTGAGGAAATGCGGCCTTCTTTCGGAAAGGTCGTAACGGTTTGCGGCTTTTTCGCCGGCTTGGCTCTGACGGCCTGGTTCGTGTCAAAAGCCGGTATCGGCTTGCTACTGACCGGCTTTAACGCCGTCGGCTGGGGTGTGTTGCTGGTAGTTGCCGTGCGTGCCGCAGTTATTGTCACCAATGGGATTGCTTGGGCGCAGTTACTGAGTCGATTGAGCAAAGCGCCTTTATGGGCGTTCGTTTGCCTGCGGTGGTTTCGTGAGTCTGCCGATAGCTTTCTGCCACTGGCGGGGATAAGCGGGGGAGTGATCGGCGCTCGTACATTGACGTTTTGGCACGTTCGCGGTGCGCTTGCGACGGCGAGTATCGTCGCCGACCTGCTGCTTCAGACCAGTGCTCAGGCGCTGTTCGCGCTTCTCGGCATTGTTTTGCTATGGCCGCAACTCGAAGGCGTCGTAGCGTGGCCGATCATCGCGGCAGGAGGTGTTGCCACGTTGATGATCCTCGCGGGCTTTTACGCTTCTCAGCGGCATGGCGGCGCCCGACTGGTCGATCGGGCATTCGTCGTTATATCCGCTCGCGTGGCGTCTCGCCGACAATACGTCGGCCCGGGATACCACAAGGCCGTCGAAAAAATCTGGCGTGGTCGAAACGAGCGCGCGCTCGCCAACCTCGGACTTCATATCTTTGCCTGGACCTTAGGCTCATTGGAAGTTTGGATAACGCTGCGTTTGCTGGGGTGGCCCATATCTGCGCGGCAGGCTGTTATCCTCGAAAGCCTGGGCACAAGCATCAGCAGTGCAGCGTTCTTTGTTCCCGGAAGCTGGGGCATTCAGGAGGGTGGGTTCATCTTGATCGGCCAGTTTCTCGGGTTGCCTCTTCAGGCATCGCTTCTGCTGTCGTTCGTTAAACGCGTCCCGGATTTTGCGCTTGGCCTGCCCGGTCTTGCCGTCTGGTACGCGATTGAGACGAAGCGGCTTCTATTGGTGTCCGATGGCAAAATAGGCAGAGTGGCGGAGTCGCCGCCGGTCAGAATCAAATGACTCCCTGCCACCCGCCGCACATTGCCGATCCGCCCAAACCGAATAAGCCCGACATCGTTGCGATTGGCGCTTCGGTAGGAGGGAGGCCCGAGCGGTCCAGGATTGGAGAGTTTTTACGGGCGAATTAGGCGATCAATCTCATCGAGGGCTCGTTCGCAAGCAGCCCCGTCGCCGATTCGATCCGCTTCACGCGCTCGAGCCAAAGCTTCTTTGATGACCGGTCCGTTTTTGCCGGAGAGTTCGCCAAGCTTGCGTTCGGCGTCGGCGATAGAGCCGGGCGTGGGCTGGTGGTGGCGTAGCGCCTCGACGCTCTCGGTCGCCGACGGCCCGGCAGCCGCCTTTGCTTCAAGTCTGGCATAGAGGCGCTTTTGCATCGTCGCGATTTCGAAGGAACACGGACCAGCGGAACAGACCGCTGTCGACGCGATCAGTCCGCTCGCCGCCAAAGCTGTAAACCAATAGGTGCGCATAGTTGCTGTGTAGCTGATCCGATAATCGGTGAGGTTGATCTGAATCAATTACTTTGGAACTGGCGACGGCACTAATTTAAAGCGTTCGCCTTCCCTTAAGCGCGTTGCTCTGGCCAAGCGGGAAGGGCGGATCAGTATTAGCGAATTGCTTTGCGCGCCGACCGTGCAGTTCCACACACCATGTGACCTAACCGGCGTTGATCTAGGTCAAGACGATGCGGCTTAAATCTCTTACAATCCAAAAAACGAATAGGTCAGCGATGATCACGCTAGACGATTGCATTGGGCTTTGCGGACTGACCGAGGAAGAGGTGCTCGCGATCGCCGAGCACGAACGGCTTCCGGAAATCGCCGCGACGGCGCTCGGGCAATATCTCTTATCGATGCAGCATGGCAGTGAGAAGGTTCGTGACATGATTGTCGATGACATTCGTCATTCCGCGTCCGCCACGGCTCCCAAAGAGCATGTGATCGCGTTACTGCATGTCCTGCATCACTTTCTCAAGACGCATCCGGAGGCGAGGCCGCTCCAACATCCGTGGAGCAAGCATTATTTTGATCGCAGCCATGGACACCGGGAAATAAGTTGGTGAATTGCCGACTAATTCCGCATCGGTTTAACAAAACAACAGTCAATTTCGATGCTTAAACCAATCAAAAGAGTCGACTTCGCAAGCCAACGGCGAGAGATGGTCGAGCATCAGATCGCCGCACGCGGTGTTCGTTCAGACCTGGTTTTGACGGCAATGCGTGCGGTCCCGCGCGAGGAATTCTTGCCGGCGCATCTGCGTGAGTTCGCCTATGAAGATACGCCCCTGCCCATTGCTGGGGAGCAGACGATTTCTCAGCCTTACATTGTCGCGCTGATGGCTGAGGCGCTGCTGCTTAAAGGCGGTGAGCGGGTTCTCGATGTCGGCACCGGGTCCGGCTATGCAGCAGCAGTGCTGGCCGAAATTGCGGCGGAGGTTTACTCTGTCGAACGCATTGGGCAGTTGGCGGAAAAGGCCGCTTCCACTCTAGCCGCATTGGGTTACGCCAATGTGTTTGTTCTGCACGGCGACGGTACTAAAGGATGGCCGGAGCATGCGCCATACGATGCAATAGCGGTCGCGGCTGGCGGTCCAAAGATTCCGCAATCGTTACAGTCGCAGCTCAAGATCGGTGGACGCTTGGTGATACCGATCGGCAGTGAAGTGCGGACTCAGGAACTCGTCCGTATCACGCGCATCTCGCAGACTGAATTTCGGCGAGAGGACTTGGCCGATGTACGATTTGTCCCGCTCCTTGGCAAGGAGGGCTGGGAGGCCGAAGCTGAACCTTGGCAACCAAAACTCCGCGTGTTGCGTCCTGCGGCGGAGACTTTACCGCGCGCGATTGCGGCAGCCGCCGAGCCCTTCGCCTCGATTGAGACCGCCGATCTTGATCCACTGCTTACGCGCATCGGCGATGCACGCGTTGTGCTAATTGGCGAAGCATCACACGGAACGTCAGAATTTTATCGTATGCGCGACAAGATCTCGCGCGCCCTGATCGAAACCAAAGGGTTCGACTTCGTCGCGATCGAGGGAGACTGGCCGGACGCTGCGCGCATTGATCACTACGTGCGGCATCGCGAATATCGTCCGTCGGAATGGACCGCTTTCTCTCGTTTTCCGACCTGGATGTGGCGCAACAATGAAGTGCGAGCATTCGTCGATTGGCTGCGCGGCCACAATGCAGCAAGAAAACCGCAAACGCGCGTAGCGTTTCATGGGCTGGATTTGTACAGCTTGTACGATTCGATCCATTTTGTATTGCAGTATTTGGACGAAGTAGATCCTCCGTCGGCAAAGGTTGCGCGTGAACGATATGGATGCCTGACCCCCTGGCAAACCGATCCGGCGACCTATGGCTACGCGGCGCTAACCGGCAAATATCCGATTTGCGAATCCGATGTGGTGCATGCACTCGGCGATCTACTCAAAAAACGGCAGGCCTACGCCGCCCATGACGGTGAACGATTTCTCGACGCGGTTCAGAATGCGCGCCTGATCACCAATGCCGAGCGTTATTATCGAACGATGTACTACGGATCGCGCGCCTCGTGGAATCTGCGTGACGACCACATGTTTAAGACGTTGACGACGCTACTCGCTCATCATGGTGAGCGGAGCAAGGGCATTGTCTGGGCGCACAATTCCCACGTTGGCGACGCCACCGCGACTGAAATGTCAGCTCGGGGCGAGCACAACCTCGGTGAATTCTGCCGCAAGGAATTCGGCCAAGATTGCTATGCGATTGGGTTTGGTACCGATCACGGCACAGTAGCGGCCGCCTCGGAATGGGGCGGGCCTTTGGAGATCAAAAACGTTCGATCGTCGCTTGAGGGCAGCGTCGAGCGGTTGTGTCACGATAGCGAGACACCGTGTTTTATGGTCGCTCTGCGCAATCGTGACGCTGCTCATATCCAGGGTTTATTGAAACCGAGGCTGGAACGGGCAATCGGGGTGATTTATCGCCCCGACAGTGAGCTCGCGAGTCATTATTTTGAAGCATTATTGCCGGACCAGTTTGACGAATATATTTGGTTTGACGCAAGCCGAGCGGTATCTCCGCTCAAGACGCACGAGCTTAAAGGGCTTCCGGACACTTATCCGTTCGGCATTTGAGCGTTGCTATCTGCGCAGACGTTTTGCAGCTTGCGCGACTTTGTCGGCCGTTCGCATCTTGGTTGATTTGGATCAAGGCTACACCGGCCGGTTTCGCTTACATAAACTTGTCAAACAATCGGCCGAAGATGTCATGCAAGCAAAGCCAAAATCCATTCGACGAAAAATTGGCTTGATCGTCTTTGCCGCCATGGCGCTCCTGGTTTCCGGCTGTGTCGAATCGCATACGCCTATACTGGCTAACACCAAACCGGTGTTCGGGCCGCAATTTGAGGTGCATCTTTACGACACTTTTGCTGCCGGAAGGGCGCGAAACGTCGAAGTTTCGGTTTATCGTTGGCATGACGGCGGATATAAACGAGCGGAACGATCCGGTGAAGACGCGGAACTGGTTGTCGAACCCGTCGACGAAACGAATTTCATCGTTCAGACGTACAATTCTGACAATGCGCTGTTCCACTATTCGATCGCACACAGAATTGTTGATGGTGTTTTCCTGGTTCGTCCGGTCGAAGAATCGGATGCCACGCCGGCGACCCGAGCTGAAATTTGCGGGAATGATGAATCGGCAATTATATGCATGATCCGAAGCCAGGATGCGCTCGCCAGGCTTGCCCGCGCTACGATTGGCAAATCACCGCACAATCCTCTCCTTGCCGTGATTGTCCGTGCTGATGAATAAATGATGCCGCGCTAAGCAACAGGCAGTTGCTACAGAGGCGGTGTAGTCTGCCGCGATCCGCGCTTGCGGGGTTCGGTCGACATGATCTTCACTCAACTTCGTCCATCAGATGCTTTTCGATCTCCCAAATTGGGCGGTTGGTGAGGTCTTTGCCGATTTCTGCGATGATCGTGCTTTTCACGTGGGCATCAAAAGCCAGGCGCAAGTCTGCAAGTGTACGCGGGGGCGCGACGATGACGACATTT
>JASHSY010000098.1 GCA_030040825.1 Xanthobacteraceae bacterium | reverse complement strand
TCGCCGTCGCGGAATTCCATGAAATGCTCTTTGCCGTCGCGCCAGATCGTGAGCTTGAGCGAACTCGACAGCGCGTTGACCACGGACACGCCGACACCGTGCAGACCGCCGGAAACCTTATAGGCATTCTGGTCGAATTTCCCGCCAGCATGCAGCTGCGTCATGATGACTTCGGCTGCCGATACGCCTTCGCCCTTATGGATGTCGGTCGGGATGCCGCGGCCGTCGTCGCGCACCGTGCACGAGCCGTCCGGATTGAGTGTGACGCTGACCTCCTTGGCGAAACCGGCAAGCGCCTCGTCGATCGCGTTATCGACCACCTCGTAAACCATGTGGTGAAGGCCCGAGCCGTCGTCGGTGTCGCCGATATACATGCCCGGCCGCTTGCGCACGGCATCGAGCCCTTTGAGCACCTTGATCGATTCCGCGTCGTAATCGGACGGTGTCACAGGAGGTGTCTTGCGGGCGGCTTCGGCCATGCGAAAAGCTTTCGAATCGCTTGCTGAAATCGACGATGAATCGCTTCGGCTCTTGTACACCAAAACCATGTCGCGTACAGGGCAAAGTGATTGTCAATAACATATTGTCAAAACGCCATTTTTCAATGATTCGGCGACGCCGAAAAGCGGCGCCATTCCGGCTCGGATCGGAGCGTGCAATCGGCGTGCGGAAGCGCTGTCTTAAAGCTAAGAGGTGGGCGGTTCGCGGGTCGGCAAAAGATACCCGTTGTCTGCCTCGTATTCGGGTACCGGCTTCTGAAAATTGCTGAGCGCTGCGGTCCAAAGTTCGACGCGATCCAAATCATCGTGCAGACGATTGAGCGCCTGGATCAAATTGCGGACGATCATGTCTTCGGCATGTTCCATCACAAGCCGCACCTTCATGCCAGTTCGAAGCTCTGCCCACATTTCATCCGAGGTAAAGGCGCGATTGGCCCTCTTGTTCCGCGGTCAGCGGAGTTCCCAAAGCATCACAATACCTGCTGAATATCGGAAATTGGAACAGTCGTCCGGTTCAGCGTTGCGGTTCGTCCCGCCGCAAGCGGCCGGAATCCACTTCGATTATCACCGCTTCGTGGGCGATCTCAGCGAACAGTACCGGGTCGGCCCCGGTCATCCAAACTTGCGCGCCCAACGCGCCAAGTTCTGCATGCAATGCTGCCCGCCGCGACGGATCGAGATGCGCAACGACCTCATCGAGCAAAAGCACCGGGGTCGAGCCCGACATCTCGGCAATCAGGCGCGCCTGCGCCAGCACGAGTCCGATCAGCAGCGCCTTTTGTTCGCCGGTCGATGCGTCGGCGGCGGCAATGCCCTTCAGCGCATAGACGACGGTGAGATCCGTCAAATGCGGTCCGTCCAGCGTGCGTCCGGCGGCCGCGTCACGAGGGCGGTTGTCGCGCAATACGCTACGGTAACGCTCTTCGACTTCGATGGCCGGATGCGCCGGCAGGAGCTGTTCCATCCAGCCTTCGATGGCAATTTCCGCCGGCGGAAAGCTTGAACCGCTGCGGTTTGCAAGCACCGCGGCGAGCCGCCTGACCGCTTCGGCGCGCACGGCCGCTACTGCGACGGCAAGTTCCGCGGTCTCATGTTCGATGGCATCGAGCCAGTGCGGGTCGGGCGCCGGCTCGCTCAGGAGCCGGTTGCGGCCACGCAGCGCACGGTCGAGTGCATTGACGCGGCCGGCATGCTCGGCATCGACGGCCAACGCGAGGCGATCGAGAAAACGGCGCCGCTCCGAGGGGGCGCCGACGAACAGCGTATCCAAGGCCGGCACCAGCCAGACGACGCGCAGGTGATCGGCAAACGCGGCGGCCGATGCGACGGCTTCGCGGTCGATCCGGCATTTGCGCGAGACCGTTTCCTCTTGGTCGGCTCCGCGCTCGATCCCGGTGCCAAGCGTAGCGAGGCCGAGCGCGCCCTCGATTTCGGCGGCGACCGCCCAGGAGCCGTCACCTTCGTGAAAGGCGACTTCGTCGAGCGCGGCGCGCCGCAGACCGCGGCCGGGCGCCAGAAACGAAATCGCTTCGATCAGATTGGTTTTGCCCGCGCCGTTCGGGCCGACCAGCACGATCGGCCGGGTGTCCGCTTCCAGCGTTGCCGCGCGATAATTGCGGAAATTGGTGAGAGTGAGGCGGAGGACGCGGGCCATAGCCAAGGCATCGGGATCAGCATGCTGGCATCAGAGTCCCGATACCTGTTTCCCGATCGCCGATCCCTGTCAAACCCGCATCGGCATCAGCACGTAAAGCGCGCCCTTGGCGTCCTTGTCCTGGATCAGCGTTGGCGAACCGGGATCGGCCAGCTTGAGCACCGCCGCTTCGCCTTCGATCTGAGCGGCGATATCGAGCAGGTAGCGCGAGTTGAACCCCACATCGATCGGATCGGCTTCATATTCGACTTCGAGTTCTTCGGTGGCGCTGCCGGAATCGGGATTGGTAACGGAAAGAAGCAGCTTGCCCGACGTCAGCGATAATTTGACTGCGCGGCCACGCTCGCTCGACACCGTAGAAACACGATCGACCGCCGCTTCAAATTCCTTTTTGTCGACGATCAATTCCTTGTCGTTCCCGAGCGGAATGACGCGCGCGTAATCGGGGAAGGTGCCGTCGATCAGTTTGGAGGTCAGGATCACCGCGCCGACGGTGAAACGGACTTTCCCGGGCGACAGTTCGACGATGACCTCGGCTTCGCCATCCTCGATCAGGCGCTGCACTTCGCCGACCGTCTTGCGCGGGACAATGACACCCGGCATGCCGGCGGCGCCGTTCGGCAGATCGAGCTCCATCTGGGCCAGCCGGTGACCATCGGTGGCGACCGCGCGCAATGTTTGCGACTGGCCGCTTCCGGCGATGTGCAAGTAAATGCCGTTGAGGTAGTAGCGCGTCTCCTCGGTGGAGATGGCGAACTGGGTTTTGTCGATCAGCCGTTTAAGATCGGCGGCCTTGAGCACGAACTTATGCGTCATGTCGCCGGGAGCGAGATCGGGAAAGTCGCTCTCCGGCAGCGTCTGCAAGGTAAAGCGCGAACGGCCGGCACGGATGGTCAGCGCGGCGCGTTCGCCGGACGATTCCAGCACCACCTGCGCGCCCTCGGGCAACTTGCGCACGATGTCGTAGAACATATGGGCCGGAACCGTGGTCGAACCGCCGGGGCCGGCTTCGGCCGCAATCGTGTCGGTTACTTCAAGATCGAGGTCGGTAGCCTTCAGACTGAGCTTAGACCGGTCGGCGCGAATAAGCACATTGGCCAGTATCGGAATGGTGTTGCGCCGCTCCACCGCCCGGTGCACGTGACCGAGCGACTTCAATAATTCGGAACGTTCCACGGTGACTTTCATCGCAACATTCCGTTCGCGCCAAGGAGTGACAAAAGTGGCGCGGCGCGGCGCTTTCGGCAAGGGCGGGTCGCCGCCACAGCGGCTTTTCCCCTGCCTTTACACACAGCAATAAGGCAGCAGGCAACGCCTGGGCGTCAGTCCTGGAGCTGGCGTTTGATCGCTTCGATCTCCTCGGCAAGGGCGTTGTCGTTGCCGACGAGCGCTTCGATCTTGCGCACCGCGTGCAGCACGGTGGTGTGATCGCGGCCGCCGAAACGGCGGCCGATTTCCGGCAGCGAGCGCAATGTCAGAACCTTCGCCAGATACATCGCCACCTGGCGCGGACGCACCACATTGGCGGTGCGGCGCGAGGAAAGCAGATCGGCGCGGCTCACATTGTATTGCCGCGCCACCACCCGCTGGATGTCCTCGATCCGCACGCGCTTCGGCTCGGCTGGCCGGATCAAATCGCGCATTTCGCGCTCGGCCATTTCCAAGGTTACCGGCTGGCCGGTGAGCTTGCTATGAGCGAGCAACCGATTGACGGCGCCTTCAAGGTCGCGGCCGTTATGCGTGATTGATTTGGCGACAAATGCCAACACCGGCGCCGGCACCTCGAAACCGGGGTGATGGATGCAGGCCGCGGCAATGCGGCTTTTGAGTATTTCCAGCCGCAACTCCTCGCCGAGCGAGCCGATCTCGACCACCAAGCCCCCGGCAAGCCGCGAGCGCACCCGGTCGTCGAGGCTTTCCAGATCGGAAGGTGGGCGGTCGCTGGCGATCACCACTTGGCGGCCGGCGTCGATCAAGGCGTTGAGTGTGTGACAGAACTCGGCTTGGGTGGATCGGCCTTGGAGGAATTGCAGGTCGTCGATGACGAGAACATCGATGGCGCGAACGGCCTCCTTGAATGCAAGTGTCGTCTGCGTACGCAGCGCCGAGACAAATCCATACATAAACCGTTCGGCGGTCAGATAGAGCACCTTGCGGTCGTTGCCGTTACCCGCCCAGGTAATCGCCTGCAGCAAGTGCGTCTTCCCGAGGCCAACGCCGGCGTGAATGTACAGCGGGTTAAACATCAGCGCGTCGCCGCGCCGGCTGGTCGCCACCTGCCGCGCTGCCGCATGCGCAAGGGTGTTGGAGCGTCCGACGATAAAGGTTTCAAACGAAAGCCGAGGATCAAGCGGCGACCCGCCGAGCGCCTCGTGCACCGACATGAACGGCACGTTGGCGCGCAAATCGCCGCCGTTGTGATGAGCGATGCCCTGCATCTCGCGCGCTGAGGTGGGAATTTCCGGCAGCTTCGGCCTGGGCGCCACCGGCCGGATCGCAGCTGAGCGGACGCTCAGCTCCAGACGGGTGATGCCGGGCTCTTCCGACTGCCAGTGGGAGAGCACGCGCTCGCTGTAGTGCGACTGAATCCAGTTGCGCAAGAAGCGCGTCGGCACCGACAGTCGCACCGCGGCCTCGTCGACGGTCTCCAACTCCATGCGCGTAAACCAACTCGAAAACACGTCCTCACCGAGTTCCGCGCGCAACTGGTTCTTGACCCGCTGCCAGCGCTCCTGTTCCGAGCTCGTCATGTGGTCTGCTTTTTCTGCCGGAGAGTGAATTAAAGCGAGCAACTTAGGTGGGAGACTCCCACCCCGCCCAGATCGGGAAAACGCAACTTGCATTGAGTATCAGATTGGCAGTGCGCCGGAAGCGGCCGATGCCGACGGCAAAGACGCCACTTCAGCCACTGGAGCGGATCGGCGCGGCGGCAAGGGTGAAGGCTGAGGGCGGCGAAATTCCGCGCGAAAAAACGCCAGCCCGGCTACCCGCCCGGCGGTTCATCGTTCTCATTCTCCCATCTCCATCGTTTTGATGATGACCGCAAATGTCGCGCTATCGCCGCGCCGATCAGCGTCACCGTTGGGTTCTACTTTCAACCCGCGTGGGAAATTTTCAGCGGGTGCTTCTCCCTTTCAGCAAGCGCTTCCTCTAAATCGACCACGATGCGCGACCGATCGCACGCTTTACCCACTGTTCGCTGGACACTACTTTGCCGCACCCATCGCCGATGAGTTTGGGCAACACTAATTTGTTCAAAGACCCCTCGGAAACCGAAGAGTTCAAACGCTAGCACGCAGTTTTCGGCCCGCAACCGGCAAAAAAACATCGCCAACATTGAGCTTTCGCAAGGTGTGCGCGTCGGTGTGGCGCAGGCGGAGGTGCAAAGCTTTGACTCAATGGGCCGATTTACAATTCTGTGACACCGCTAAGAAAGTTCAAACGACAGCGATCACACACCGGAGCAAATAAAACTGCACACATCGGAATCGTGGCAGACTCGAAGTCCATCGCCTCCCATGCGCGATAACCCGTTCATGGCGCACAAATTATTTTGAGCAAGATTCAAGGGTAGCCCTGCGGCGACAGACACGGAGCAAATAAAAATTCCGCGGGTGTGGTGACGGAATACTACAACTGACGATTTTGCAGCTTGACGTGACAATTCTGCAACAGATTAGTGGCAATCCACCGCGAAAGGCAACGCGTTGGCATCCTTCCACTGTCACAGAAAATATCGGCGCGCGGACTTTGTCCGTGCGAGGGCGCGAAACCGATTTATGATTTGCCGAGTTCGGCGATCCGATGCGCAAGCCGCGAGACTTTGCGCCGCGCCGCGTTGCGGTGCACGATATTTTTTTGCGCGGCGCGAATGATCACCGGCTCCGCTTCGGCCATAGCGGCGAGCGCCTTGGAGCGATCGCCCGCGGCGATCGCCTCCTCGACCTTGCGGACGGCGCTGCGCAGCCGTGAACGCCGCGCGCGGTTGGTCACAGTCCGGCGTGCGCTCTGCTTCGCGGCTTTTCTAGCGGATTTCGTGTTGGCCATGAAATGTCGATTATGCCTTGTGAAGCGGGGCTTATAGGGGTGTCGAAGCACCCCGTCAACGTCATCGCGGCCGCGTCATGTCGCAGCGACGTTCAGCCGATTAGCTTGGCGCTGATCGCTTCGTGGCCGGCGGTGACGGTATCGCGATCGGACGCCGGAACAGCGGTGAGCGGCGGTCTACGCGGCCCTAGCGGTCGTCGTCATGGATGTGGGCGGGGAAAGCTTTCACACCCGGCAACCCTGGGCGGCGCATCGAGGAAATTATCTGGCTTACGAGAGCGCATATTGCCATTCCGGCGCCCATGCATCACTTTCGTGGTGCGTCTGCGG
>JASHSY010000017.1 GCA_030040825.1 Xanthobacteraceae bacterium | reverse complement strand
AGATGCCAGAACAGATCCCTGCGCAAATCGCCGGTGACACGGACAAATGTGGAACTCGCGATCCAGCCTGCGACACGCCACAGGAGGTTGTCGGACATGATCAGGGAAACGAGGATGCCAAAAGCCAGCCACACCCGGCTGTCGGCCTGCGGACCGCGCGCGAGTGTATCAACAAGAAACTTTACGCCGTACTGCGTAGAGACAGAGCAGGCGACTGCCGCCAGGACCGCAGCCAGGATGGTCGCGTGGGCTCGCACTCTCCTTCGCAGATAACGCAGAATGAAGGCGACCGGCCGTTTGGCGTAACCGCAAAGGTCATCCATGGAAACTGTGTTCTCCCTATTGCCATGTTCCCGTGCCGGCCCGTTTGTTCGTGGCGGCACGGGTCGGGGCCTCCGCCCCGGACTTTGTCATCCAAGACGCGACAAAGTGTGTCAAACGTATGCAAGTTATTGGCCTCGTCGCCAGGGGTGCCTCCGGGCGCATATCACCATCACGTTTCAGTGGGCTAAAGGTTCCTTCAGCGATTCGAAAAAATATTCTTCCGAGTTGACCAAAATCGGGCTCAATCGCGTTCATATGTCGATTGGGCCACCCGGGCGTTCATCCTGAAGACTAGAGGAGACTGCTTCATGCGCATCGCGCAAGTTGCTCCACTGACCGAGGCCGTTCCCCCCAAGCTTTATGGTGGTACCGAGCGCGTTGTCCACTGGTTGACGGAAGAATTGGTCGCACTCGGTCACGAGGTGACCCTGTTCGCCAGCGGGGACTCGCGGACTTCAGCAAGGCTCGAAGCAGGCTGGCCGCGGGCGGTGCGGCTAGACGGCGCGATCCGCGACGCCAACGCCCTGCACATGACCATGCTCGAACGCGTCCGTCGGCAGGCGCCCGATTTCGATTTGCTGCATTTTCACCTCGATTACTATCCGTTCTCGCTATTTTCCCGGCAGGCGGTCCCCTTCGTCACGACCTTGCATGGGCGGCTCGATCTGCCCGAACACCAGCCGGTGTTTGCCGCATTCCACGATGTACCCGTTGTCTCGATCTCCGCCGCGCAACGGCGGCCGCTATCGCAGGCGAACTGGGTGCGCACCGTCCACCACGGCCTGCCGGAAAAATTGCTCACGCCCAAACCGGTCAAGCCATCCTACTTCGCCTTCCTCGGCCGGATCGCGCCGGAAAAGGGCATCGACCGGGCGATCCGGATCGCGCAGCATTGCGGCGTGAAGCTCAAGGTGGCGGCCAAGGTCGACAATGTCGACCGCGAATATTTCGACGAGCGGATCGAACCGATGATGAAATCGGCCGGCGTCGAATATATCGGCGAAATCAATGACAAGGAAAAATCCGAATTCCTCAGCGGCGCTCACGTATTGCTGGTGCCGATCGACTGGCCGGAGCCGTTCGGCCTGGTGATGATCGAAGCGATGGCATGCGGGACGCCGGTCATTGCGTTCAATCGGGGATCGGTGCCGGAGGTGATCGACGACGGTCTCACCGGGTTCATCGTCGAGGACATCAACGGCGCTATCGGCGCGGTCGATCGGCTCGGCAGTCTGGCGCGGGAGAATATCCGGCGTCGGTTCGAAGAGCGGTTTACCGCGCGGCGGATGGCGCAGGATTACCTTTCCGTCTATCGCAGCCTGAGCGAAAGCGCGACGCCGCGGCTGCGGCTAGTTACCGAGGATGCGCCAGCGTTGTAGCTGCTAGGCGGCTTCTGAGGCACCGCGAGTTTCCGGCATCAGCAGCCAGAGCGCCGCCAGTCCGCTCAGAGCGATTGCCGCCAGTCCGGCAAAGGCCGCGGTGCTGCCCAAGTGGTCACTCATGAAGCCGGCGATGGTGGCGCTGAGCGAGGCGCCGACGCCGACGAATGTGCCGACGATTCCCTGTCCGAGATTGAATCGGCCGGTGCCGCGCGTGAGGTCGGCGACCACGAGCGGCACCATGACGCTAAAAACCGCCGCCGTGATGCCGTCGAGTAGTTGAACGACAACCAGCAGCTCGGGATTCTTGACCAACGCAAACAGCAGACCGCGAATCGGCAGCGCCGCGAAACCGATCAGCAGCAGCGGCCGTCGGCCCCAGCTTTGCGCGCGCCGGCCGACCCATGGCGAAAGTGCGGCCACCAGAAGCTGCGGCACGACGATGCAAGCGGCGATCAGCACGGTCGCCCAGCGGGCCGAGCGCATGGTGACGACGCTACCCATCAACGGCAGCATCGCAGCATTGGCGAGATGAAACAGCAACAGGCAGCCGGCGAAAATCAGCAGCGGCCGTTTGTGGATGAGTTCGCCCGGCTTGATCGGCGGCTTGACGGTCGCGCGGCGTGGGGATGCGCCATGGGCACGCTCGGGATCGATCTCGGCCGGTGTGATCGCCCGCAATGCCATCAGGGCTGGCAGTAGTAGCAGGACGGTTACGACGAACACCGCCCGGGCAGAAAACAGATAGCCGCAGGCGCCCATGGCGCCCGCCGCGAGGCCGTTGCCGACCGCGGCAAAACGGGCATTGCGGCCGAACCGTTCGCCGATCGCGGCATGGCCGACGAGGCCGAGGCTGATGGCGGCGATCGCCGGGCCGAGGACGCAACTCGCCAGCGAATGCAGTATCGCGGCGGACAACACCATGGGAAAGATTGGCAATGCGGCGTAACCGAGAGCGCTGATGCAGATCGCCGCGATGGCGATACCGGCGACGCGGCGCTCGGAGCGGGCGGCGTCGACTAGCGCGCCGCCCGGCATTTGTCCGATTAACGATGCAAAGCCCGCGGCAGAGAGCACGAGGCCAATATCGACCTGCGTCCATTTCTGCGTGGTCAAAAAGACCGAGACGAATGGACCGAAGCCAGTTTGCACGTCGGCGACGAAGAAGATGAACCAATCGAGCCCGCGCAGGCTGTGCCCCGACGGGTGAAGTGGCGGCTCGCCACCCTCGAGGCGTTCGGCCGTTGGCGGAGAATCATCGAGGCTCCCGCGCCGATCTCGATTGTCGCCAGAGTGGCGTAACGGTTCCGCGGACAGGAAACATCTCCAGCGCTGGAATTGTTATTCGGGCAGCGGCTCTAGCTTGCCTAACGCGCCGAGGACGACGACTGGTTTGCCCTCCTGATATTGAGGTGCGGACTTGACTTGGTCGCGCGTCAATTCGAGGGCGATTTTTTCGCCGGACTTGCCCGGTTGCGGGAAATGCAGGGCATTCCAATCGACCGCAATCTTACGGCTGCCGACGCCGAGAAAGCCGCCAAAGTCGATGATGGCCGCGCGCACTTGGCCGGCACGGTCGACCAGCACATCGACGATCCGCCCCATATTTTCGTCGGT
>JASHSY010000097.1 GCA_030040825.1 Xanthobacteraceae bacterium | reverse complement strand
TGGAGCTTGGCCATGGCGTCGTAGGAGATGCTCTGCGACGCTTCGGAAATGCCCTGAATCATGCCGGTGTCCTGCACCGGGAAGAAGCCCTTGGGGATCAAGAAGTAGAGGAGCAGCGTGAGCGCCAGCGTCAGGATGGCGACCAATAGTGTCAGTGGCTGGCGGTCGAGCACCCAGTTCAGCGCGCGGCCGTAAAGCGCAATTGTTGAGTTGAAAACATGCTCGGCCTGCAAATCGAAGCGTGAGCGTTCGGCGTCCGGCTGGTGGCGGATCAGCTTGGCGCACATCATCGGCACCAGCGTCAGTGACACCACTGCCGAGATCACAATGGTGACGGCGAGTGTGATGGCGAATTCATGGAACAGCCGACCGACAACTTCGCCCATGAACAACAGCGGAATGAGCACGGCGATCAGCGAGATCGTCAGCGATATGATGGTGAAGCCGATCTGCTGCGAGCCGCGCAGCGCGGCAGCAAGCGGATCCATTCCGCCTTCGACGTAACGGGCGATGTTCTCGATCATGACGATGGCATCGTCGACCACAAAACCAGTGGCGATGGTCAGCGCCATCAGCGACAGGTTATCGAGGCTAAAACCGAGCAGATACATGGCACCCAGCGTGCCGACCAATGACAGCGGCACCGACAGGCTGGGAATGACGGTCCCCGGGATCGTGCGAAGGAAGAAAAAAATCACGATGACGACCAGGACGACGGCGAGACCGAGTTCGAATTCGACGTCGGCCACCGATGCGCGAATAGTGACGGTGCGGTCGCTCAACACGCCGACATCGATGGCTGAGGGAAGCGTGGCGGTGATGCGCGGCAATAGCGCTGTAATGCGGTTTACCACCTCGATGATGTTGGCGCCGGGCTGCCGCTGGACGTTGAGAATGATGGCCGGTGTCGTGTTCGCCCAGGCGCCGAGTTTGGTGTTTTCGGTTCCGCCGATGACGTCGGCCACGTCCGAAAGCCGCACCGGATCGCCGTTGCGATAGGCGATGATGGTTTTGGCGTATTGCGCGGCGTCGGTGATCTGGTCGTTGGCGTTGATGGTGGTAGCCTGGGCCGGACCGTCGAAATTCCCCTTCGGCGTGTTGACGTTGAAATTACCGATCGTGGTACGGACGTCGTCAATGTTGATACCGTAGGCGGCCAGTGCCTGCGGTTTGAACTGGATCCGCACCGCCGGCCTGTGTCCGCCGCTGATGCTG
Source organism: Xanthobacteraceae bacterium (assembly GCA_030040825.1). Taxonomy (GTDB): domain Bacteria; phylum Pseudomonadota; class Alphaproteobacteria; order Rhizobiales; family Xanthobacteraceae; genus BOG-931. The sequence continues at coordinate 11,960 of JASHSY010000097.1, read as the reverse complement.
ACCAATCCAACGCCATTGAGTTGCGAAATCTTCTGCGCCAACCGGGTCTCGCTCAAATCTTCAAGATCGGTCAGCGACATGGTCTTCGAGGTGACCGCCAGCGTCAGGATGGGCGCGTCCGCAGGATTGATCTTGGCGTAGACCGGCGGAATCGGCAGGTCGCTCGGCAGCAAGTTGTTGGCGGCGTTGATCGCCGCCTGAACTTCCTGTTCGGCCACGTCGAGGCTGAGATCGAGGCTGAACTGAAGGGTAATGACAGAAGCGCCGGCGGAGCTTGCCGATGTCATCTGATTCAATCCCGGCATCTGCCCGAGCTGCCGCTCGAGCGGGGCGGTGATCGAAGACGTCATCACCTCCGGGCTAGCGCCAGGATAGAAGGTCGAGACCTGGATGGTCGGATAATCAACCTCAGGCAGAGTGGAAAGCGGCAAGAACGTATAAGCGACCAAGCCGGATAGCATGATCGCCGCCATCAGCAGCGTTGTTCCGACTGGCCGCAGAATGAATGGTTCGGAGACGTTCATCGCACCGTTTCATTGCCGCGCAAGATCGCGTCCCAGTTCGCGCTCGCCGCTCCAAACGCACTGCGCGGTAGTTCAGCGGAACAAGATCCCTTTCCGGAAAAATCCGCCTCCGCCTTCCCGGATCATGTCCTACTGACTGCCGCTATTGCGCCGATTTTGCGAGCTGCCCGAATTCTTCGGCGTAGTGCCGGCAGCAGGTGCCGCTCCGGGAACTGTTACGCGCGCGCCGTCGCGCAGGCGGTCGGTGCCATCTACCACCACTTGCTCGCCGGCGGAAAGCCCCGACGTGACTGCGGTCATTGGTCCGTCGGTCGGGCCGGTCTTAATCGTCCGCACCGCTACTTTGCCGTCGTTGATCACATAGACATATGTGCCGGGGGCGCCGCGCTGGATTGCCGAGGTCGGCACCGTGACCACGTTGGTCAAGGTTTTCACCAAGAGTTGCGCGTTGACGAACTGGTTCGGAAACAGCGCGTTGTCGGAGTTCTCGAACTGCGCACGCACCTTCACGGTTCCGGTTGTGGTGTCGATCTGGCTGTCGAGCGCAATGACGCGGCCGAGCGCCAAGAGCTTGACGTTGGCACGATCATAAGCGGCGACCTGGAACGTACCGCCGGAGTTAAGCGTCGGCAGGATATCCGGCAGGTCGTCTTCCGGAACGGGGAAGATCACGGTGATCGGCTGCATCTGAGTAATGACGGCGAGGCCGGTGCTGGTCGAGGTTTGCACGTAATTTCCCGGATCGACCAAACGCAGCCCGACCCGCCCGGTGACCGGCGAAACGATACGGCAATAGATGACATTGAGCTTTTGTTGATCGACTTGCGCCTGGTCGAGTTTCACCGTGCCCTGATACTGCTGCACGATATAGACCTGATCCTCGTATTGCTGGCGGGCGATCGAGTTCTGTTCTGCAAGTTTTTGATAGCGCTCCAAGTCGACCCGCGCCTGGGCGAGCAGTCCCTGGTCGCGCGCCAACTGGCCCTCGTATTGCGCTTGGAGCAATTGATACGGCCGTGGGTCGATCTGCGCCAGAAAATCGCCCTGCTTGACGGTTTGCCCTTCAGTGAAAGCAACCTGCTGAAGCTGGCCGTCGATCTGGGTCTGCACGGTGACCGTCGCGATCGGTGTGACCGTGCCGAGGGCATTGACGATGACGCGGATGTCGCCGGTGCCGACGGTCGCGGCGCCGACCGGTTGCGCCGGTTGCTGTCGCGTGCGCCCGGCGGCGCCAGGCGGGGTCGTGCTCGATGAGCGATAAATGAGATAGCCGGCGAGCAAAATACCGATCAGGGCGATCAGGCCGATAATCCAATGCCGTCTGCCGACCGGCGGTGGCTTATGAACGGGCGCCGGTGCCGTCGGATGAACTTCGGGAGCTGTCTCGCCGCCGGGTCTGCGTGTTCGCTCGTCCATCTGCTCGATCATCATCCGAGGGCGTCAGTATATAACGGCAGGCAGCACGGCTCGCCTAATGAAAATTCGCTAATCTGGGATCAGTTCGGACGCCGGTTTTGGTCCTAGGCCAGAAAAATTCTTACAATTTATCAATGACTTGCGTTATCCGCCGGCTCCTGCCGCAAGCCTGCGCCGTTTGGGGGCAATTGCGGAAGCAATGAGAAATCCTTCTCCAATTCTTGCTTCGTCGGCAGCAGGGTTTTGTCCCAGCCGCCGCCAAGATCCTCAATCAGCGTTACGCTGGCGAGGAAAAGGTTCTGCCGGTAAGTCAGTTCCGTCTCTTGGTCGGCCAACAGCGTGATCTCTGCGGTGACCACGGTGGTGAAGGCTATCGTTCCCGCCTGGAACTGATTGAGATAGACGTCGACGGCCTGCTGGGCGTCTTTCACCGCTTGCTGTTGCACGGCGAGGGCCTGGGCTAGCTGGCGTATGGCGACAAGTTGATCCTCAACCCCTTGAAACGCGGTAAGCACGGTTTGTCGATAATTGGCGACGCTTTGCCAATAAACTGCGCGTGCTGCATCGACTTGCGCCGAAGTGAGCCCGCCATTGAACAGCACTTGCGTTCCAGCGGCACCGAGCGACCAGACCTCATTGGCGACATTGAATGGTAACGGATGAGTGCCGGTCCACGACAGCAGACCGGATAAGCTGATCTGTGGAAAATACGCCGCGACGGCAACGCCGATCAGCGCATTTTCTTGCTGCATTGTCCGCTCGGCAGCGGCGATGTCCGGGCGCCGCTCAAGCAATTCAGACGGCACGGTCACCGGAATTTTTGGAATCCGGCCGGAGAGCAAATGGCGGCTGATGGAAAGCTCGGCCGGCGGCCGGCCGATCAGCATGGCAATGGCATGCTCGTATTGCGCTCGCGTGGAGGCCACGCTCTTCGCCTGCGCTTCGGTAATCTCCACTTGCGCGCGCGCTGTAGCGACGTCGCCAAGCGTTACCGAATATCCGGCCTTGAACTGGTTCTGCACGATATCCAGCGTTTTTCGGTATTGGATCGCCGTGCGTTGAAGGAGATCCAGCAGCGAATCCGTTGCGCGCAAATTGAAATAAGCGGTCGCCAGCAATGCCTGCTCCGAGAGCTTGACGTTGCCGAGCGTAGCGAAACTCGACTGCGCTGCAGACGCGTTGCTTTCGATTTGGCGGCGGACTTGGCCCCAAACGTCGAGATCCCAGGTGCCGGAGATCTGCGGAACGAAGGTGGATGAGTATGTGCCCAACCGCGAAGCGCTCGCGATCGCGCCAGCGGCGCCGGATCCCGGCCCGCTATAGGCACGGGTGGCATTGTAGCTGGCGTTCAGTGTGGGAAACAGCGAGGCTTGCGCTTCACGAATGAGCGCGCGCGCCTGCTCGTAAGCCGCCGCCTGCGCGGCGACGGTCTGATTGGAAATTTCGACTTGCTTGATCAGAAGATTGAGTTTCGGGTCGTGATAAAGGGCCCACCACTCGCCGCGAGGGACTTGATCGCTCGGCGTTGCAATCTTCCAGCCTTTCAGCTCCTTGAAATGGGTCGGCGTCGGGGCCGCCTCGGGGATATAGTCGGGCCCGACCGAGCAGCCACAGAGCGCGCCGACAATCGCCAACGCCAGGAAGAAGATAGGTGCGCGAAGAGATGCTCCGCGCCGCACCCAAAAGCCTTGTGCACAACCAGCATGGGCCAACGCAACCACTGCCGCAAACCCGTCGCTGCGCCCGTTGGACGGGGCGATGTCACGCCAATCCCGCGGCGGCGCCAGCCCGGCGAAACCGCGATTATCCGGGCATTTTTCGCTGCGATCCCTGCCCCCCAGCGATCGCGTTAACTATAACCATGCCCCACGGTCTGGCGAATATCAACACTGTGACGGCGTTGCGAAGTCGCCGCTGTCGTTTGGCTTGCGCGCGTGTTTTTCGGGCGACACTCCGGCGGCGCTTTTATGGGCAGCCACGCGCTGCACGCGCGTCAAAATCCAAACAGGGTTGATGAAAAAGTGCAGCGCGCCAGCGCACGCCGCAAACGTCCCGCCGATCCAAACGAGCGCCTAGGACAGAGCACGCGCTCGACGGCCGCTAGCGCATTTCCGTTCGCTGCGCCGAGCGCTTGCGTTGCGGCGGCGGCGCCGGTGGTGGGCTCGATCCGCCGCCGAACAGCCGCGAGAAGAATCCGCCGCCGCCAAATCGACCAAAGGCTCCGTCAGGCATCGCCAGAGCCTCGCGGCGAATGACGTTATCCTGCCGCACGATCGGGATATCGGCGACTTTGCGCTCGTCGCTCTTGAGGATCGCCAGCAACACCTTGTCGCGGCCATAGATGTCGTCGCGGAATTCGAGCTTGCCCTCTTCATCGACGAAAGCGGTTTGATAGGTCAGATGTACGGGAATGAATTGCGGAAACTGGATGTCCACCTCACTGTTGCCGAACATCCTACGAATTTTTTCTTCGGTGTAATTGTCGCGCGGTCGCACCAGCGACAGCAGTACTTCGGCGTATTTCACCGGATCCTGGACCCGCATGCAGCCATGGCTGAAAGCTCGCCGGTCATAGGCGAACAGGTGCTTTTCCGGCGTGTCGTGCTGATAGACCAGGAATTTGTTGGGGAAGTTAAAGCGCAGCCGGCCGAGCGCGTTTTTGTCGCCCGGCGGCTGCGAAATATGCACGGTCCCATCCGGGTTGGTGCTTACCGAAAGTCCCATCCGCTCTAGCACCGAAGGATCCTGTTCCAGGACCGGCATGTATTCCCTGGCAACGATCGAAGGCGGCACGTTCCAGGTTGGATTGACCGTGATGAATTTCATCTCCGCGCTCATGATCGGCGTCGGCATATTCGGTTTGCCGTCGACGATCCTGGTCTTCCACAATTCCTTGCCGTCGTGCATCACGCGCAGCGTGAAATCCGGAAGATTGACCATCACGTAGGTCTTGCCGAGGTCATGCGGCATCCACCGCCAGCGCTCGAGATTGGCGATGATCGTATCGATCGGTCGATCCGGCTGGCGGCCGTTGAGCGCCTCGATCGTCTGCGTCGACAGCGTGCCGGTGACTTTGAGCTCGTGCTCTTGCTGAAACTTCTTGACGGCGGTCGACAGCGCCTTGTCGAAGGTCGTGCCATTGCCTGGAACGCCGAGCCGTTGCCGTAGCAGCGGTACGCGGTCGTCTTGCGCGCCAAGCCTCGGCGCCGGTCCGTTTGGAATCTGCTCCTGTGCCGGCTGTGCCTTCCCGGCACGTAATTCGGCAAGCTTCGCTTTCAGTGCCACATAGCCCGGATCATGCGGCTCGTAGGAGTCGAGGGTTTCGCTGACATCTTTAGAATCGGCCAAAGCGGCCAGAACTTCGGCAGGCGTCGACGGTTTCTGGTCGTAATAGATGTCGCCGCTGACACGGCTCCAGTGGACGCGGCCGACTTGCGCGTGATGCGCGTATGCCACGACGGAGGTCGTCAGTCTGATCTCAGCTTCGGCCAGACCCGCCGGATCGTCCAGCGATGCGAAATTCGGCACCGGATAGTCGGCCGGATCAAGACCGTCAGCGCCGACCTTTTCCAGATAACTGATTGCTGCGGTCGCGCGCTCGTTTGGCTTGCCATCCGTGATCCACAGCGGTGCATAATCCCGGCCTGAGTAAAACGCTTCGATGGCCGCCCGCTCTTTCTTGCCGCCAGTGACGCGGTCGAATTTGCCATTTGCAAGCTCGCGCAATTGCTCCGTGACCGGCGCGTCGGCGTTAGCGACAGCGTTTGGCGCCGCTGTGGCAGCTACTGCTGGCGTTGCGATAGCAGGCACTTCGTCGCCGCCAGTCGCTGCAGCCGGTTGCGGGGATGCGGCTGGAGCTTCGGCCGCGACTGGCGCAGCCGATTGCGGATTTGCAGCCGGAGTTTCGGTGTTCACTGGGGCTGCTGGTTGTTCGTTCGTTGCCGCCGCGGCGGTCGGTTGGGCGGAATCGGCCTGTGGCTTGCTTGGCGTGCCGGCGGGCTGCTCGGAGGTCGCTTCAGGTTTGGCAGGAATGGCGGGCGACGTGCTTTCCTGCGCTGGCGCAGGATGTTGTGCGGCCCGTTGGGGGGCGTCGCTTGTTGGAGCTGAAGGCGCGGCCGTTGCCGGCGCCGCCATAGCGGAGTCCGCGGCCGAACCGGATTGCGGTTCGGCGACAGCGCCGATTGTGACGCCGGAGAGCAGAATTGCGACAGCTGTGGACGTCAACAACCGGTCAAAACGGACGCCGGGCATTGCAAAACCTCCTTTGGAGCCGCGACAGCGGCTCCGCACAACTCTCGAGTCAGGGATTTTTTCGTCCCCAACCGCGTCAATTTTACGGACCTGGGGTCCTGGTTCCGACCAACCTTACGTCAAAGCGGCCCGACTTGTCCTAACGTCGGCCCGTTTGTCATGCGGACTTCACGCGATTTTCCGGGGATGTCGCTCTGCGGCCACGCTTTCCAGCTCCGCCTGAGCGTCCCCGCCGATGCCAAGCGCTTCCAGCTTGCGATAGAGCGTCGAACGGCCAATCCGCAGACGTCGCGCCACTTCCGACATCTGCCCGCGGTAATGGCTAATGGCATACCGAATAAGGTCGGCTTCGATTTCGTCCAGCGGGCGCACGTCACCCTCGGCATCGAGAAGCGGCACGGCGTCGGGCTGGACGGGGGTAGCCTGCAACGCCGCGGCTGGCGGCGACTGGGCGACGCGTTCCGACGATTCTTCAACCTGTGCTAGAATTAAGGCACGGGGCGAAGCCCCAAGTTGGGCTGTTAGCTGCGGAAATTCCTCAACTCCGATGCTGTCGCCCTCGGCCAGCACGACGGCGCGAAACATTGTATTTTCGAGCTGCCGGATGTTGCCGGGCCAGCGATACGATGACAGCAGCTGGAGCGCTTCCGGGGCGATCTGGCGGATGCGCTTTCCTTCCTCGGCGGCAAATAGCGTCAGAAAGTGCCGGGCTAGGGCGGGAATGTCGGCCGGACGGTCGCGCAGCGGCGGGACCGTAATCGGAAAAACGTGCAGCCGATAAAACAAATCCTCGCGGAAGCGGCCTTCTTTGACGTCCGCGATCAGGTCGCGGTTAGTCGCGGATACAATTCGAACATCGACTTTCGATGGCTTGCGCGCACCGACCGGCTCGACTTCACCTTCCTGAATGGCGCGCAGGAGCTTGACCTGGGCCGCAAGCGGCAATTCGCCAACCTCATCAAGGAACAGCGTGCCGCCGGACGCTTCGACGAATTTGCCGACGTGTCGCTCGGTTGCGCCCGTGAACGAGCCTTTTTCGTGGCCGAACAGGATCGATTCGACCAGATTTTCCGGCATCGCTCCGCAGTTCACCGCGACGAATGGTTTGCTCCGCCGCTCACCCGAGCCGTGGATCGCGCGCGCAATCAGCTCCTTGCCGACGCCGGATTCGCCGGCGACCAGCACCGGAATGTTGGACGCCGCCGCCTTTTCGGCCATGCGCAACACAACATGCATCGCCGGGCTTTTGGTGATGATGTCCTTGAAGCCGAGCGTCCCCGACCGGCTGTGCTTGATGCGATTGAGCTCGCCTTCCAGCGCACTGGTGGTGAGTGCGTTTCGCAGGCTCACTTGCATGCGCTCCGCGCCGACCGGCTTGACGACGAAATCGATGGCGCCGGCGCGCATGGCGGAGACGACATTGTCGATGCCGCCGTGTGCCGTTTGCACGATCACCGGAACGTTGATCGCGGCTTGGCGCAATCTGGCCAGTACGCCAAGGCCGTCGAGATTGGGCATCACCAGGTCGAGGATCACACAGTCGAAGTGGGCTCCGTCTGCTCCGCTGAGCAGCGCAAGCGCTGCATCGCCGTTGTCGAGCACCCGCGTTTCATAGCCGAATTTTTGCAGCATGCCTTCGAGCAGCCGGCACTGCACGGGGTCGTCATCGACGATGAGAATAGCCATCGATTCCTCGGTGGTTGAGGCGGCAGGTGTGCCGTTTCGGGTCACTTTGGCCGAGGAGATTTAAGAGGGTGTTAACCCGCGGGGAACCGCGGGTTGCCGGCCGGCGTTTGGCATTGGTGGGCTAGGGCGGGCGTTCCGGCAGTTGCCGTCGCCCATGCACACGATCGCCGAACATCGCCGTTCCGGGCTGCGCAAAGTTGCCGACCGTTATCGCCAAGCGCGGCAGTCGCTGCGCACGCCTGTGTCGGCGCAAAGCCGGCGCGGCCTCGACTGGGATGGTCGCAGGGAAACATCGGTATCGTGTTGGGGGCGGGTGGACTTGCCGGCGTCTTGAGCCAGATATCCGGTGGCGCGCTGGCTGACGCGGTGCGGTGGAAGCGCGGCCTGGCCGCTCTTGGCATAACAATGATTGGCGCCGCGGCGCTTATTCTCGCTTTCGCACCGAATTTTGCCGCCGTTTTGGTAGCGCAAATTCTGCAAGGTGGAACCGCAGGCATCCTCAGCCCGGCAATTGACGCCATCAGTCTCGGGCTCGTTGGTCGCCAGGGGATGTCGGTTCGCACCGGCCGCAACTATCGCTATGCAGCCGCCGGCCACGCTTTGACTGCGGCGCTGATGGGGGCGGCCGGCGCTTACATCGCCAAAAGCGCGATTTTCACGTTGGCGGCCGTCCTTTGCATTCCCGCGCTCATCGCGCTCGCCTTCATCCGCGGCAAGGAAATTGACTATGCCAAGGCGCGCAATGCTATCGCTGGCAAGAAGCGCGTTGCGGATACCGCGCGGGTTCTCGATCTCGTCAAAAATCGCAAGCTGGTTTTATTCACTGGAGCTACCGTTCTGTTTCAACTCGCCGACGCCTCGATGTTGCCGCTGGTCGGCGAAAATTTGGCGCACACATTCCATGGCGTCGCTTCGCTCTGGATGTCGGGATTGATCATCGTGCCGCAGATTGTGGTGGCAATGCTCGCGCCCTGGGTCGGCTTTCATTCGGAGAAACGCGGCCGTCGGCCGCTCTTGCTGATTGGTTTCGGCATGGAACCGGTCCGCGCGGTTCTGCTCGCTGTCAGTTCAGCCTATCCGGTTTTGGTGGTGGCCCAGATATTGAGCGGAATAACCGGAGCAACAATCGGCGTGCTCACGGTGCTGGTGATTACCGACCTGACAGTAGGAACGGGCCGCTTCAACCTCGCGGTCGGCACTGTCGGCGCCGTGAGCGGCATTGCCGCGGCTGTGAGCACGAGCGCCACCGGATTCTTGTTCCAGGCTTTCGGACCGAAGATCGGTTACTTGCCGCTCGCCGCGACCGCAGTTGCCGCAACTGCCCTGTTGTGGGTGTTCCTGAGCGAGACAAAGCCGGACAAATACGACGATTGAAAACTGTGCATCGTATCTAAGTTGCCCGCGCGCCGAGCCGGTCGGCGAATGCCTTCGCGAATGTGTGCGCATCGCCCGGCCAGCGGGCCGAGATATAGTTGCCGTCGCGGACTACAAACGCAGCCCGACCGTCCTCCCAAGTGTCCCGCGTCATGCCGCTTGTCTTGCGTTTGTAGTCGGGGCTGTCGGCAGGAACGTCGAGAAAGTCCGCGGGACCAGCCAGCGCGCGGGTGGTTTCCTGCTGCACCGACATAAAACCATCGGGCTCGCCGGGTTTTTCTCCGTAGGTGCGATAATAGCTCGGGTCCCAGAAGCGCACGACGCGGCCAACTCGCCAGCCCGCGTGTTCCAGCGCCCAAGTCAGCGCCGTGGTGCGGCGTCCGAACAATACCGAACGGCCGTCCGCGGTGCGGCTGCGCGCGGCCAAGAGGACGCCGTGACAAATCGCGCCGACCGGTAGGTTGGCGGCGAAAAATTGCGTCACCAGCTTCTGCAAAATGTCGCTTTCCAGATATTGCCGCATGCCGCGCGCGCGGTGCCCGCCAGGCAACAGCAGACCGTCGAAACCCTCGCGGCGGGCTTGCGACCACCGGAGCGGCGATTTGAACGCCGGATCCGCGAGCATGTTCGTGTAGGCGGTGCGCGCTTCGGCGTTGGCCCGCATCAACCGGCCGATGGCGGTGAAACGTTTCAATCCGGGAATGAAGCCCCAGAAATCGAGCCCCTCGCCGGTGATCATCATGTCGTCGGCCTCGCCGGGCCTTCCATCGGGTGTGGCAAATACTACGGAATGGCCGAGGCGTTTGAGCACGCTCCAGCTGATCGCAACTTCGCTCGGATCGAAATCCTTGCTCGGGATCGGAATAAGGACCTTCGCCATGGTTAGACCGAAGCCTCATGCGGCCGCGTACTTGCGTGCGCTTCCGCGCTGCCCACATGGAGGTATGGTGAGGCAAACGATTCCACTACGGACACTGCGAAACAATGGCAAAAACGACGGCCGCCAGACGGCGGGCTAAAAATACGCCGGCGGCTAGCCGAAAAACGCCGCTCGGGACTCTGCCCGAGTGGAATTTGACCGACCTTTATTCCGGTCTGGACGATCCGGCGATCAAGCGCGACCTCGATCGTGCCGATGCCGAAAGCGCGGCTTTCGAGAACGACTACAAAGGCAAGCTCGACGAGATCGCTCGTTCCGCGCAGGCCGGCGCTACGCTTGCGCAAGCCATACGCCGCTATGAGGCAATCGACGACCTCATGGGGCGGCTTGGTTCGTACGCCGGGCTCCTGCATTCCGGCAACACAGTCGATCCGGCACGCACCAAGTTCTACGGCGACGTGCAGGAGCGGCTCACCGCAGCCTCGACCCATCTCCTGTTTTTCTCGCTCGAACTCAACCGTGTCGACGACGCGCTTCTGGAGACTGCGATGCGCGACCCGGCGCTCGGCCATTTCCGGCCGTGGCTCGAGGATGTCCGCCGCTACCGGCCCTACCAACTCGAGGATCGCGTCGAGCAGTTGTTCCATGAGAAGTCGATGACGGCGTATTCCGCGTGGAACCGGCAATTCGACGCGACTATCGCCAATCTGCGTTTCAAAGTGCGCGGCAAATCGCTTGCCATCGAGCCGGTGCTGACCCTTTTGCAGGATCGCTCCGGCCCCAAGCGCAAGGCCGCCGCACAGGCGCTGGCGGCGACCTTCAAGGATCACGTGCAGGAATTTGCACTGATCACCAACACGCTGGCCAAGGACAAGGAAATCTCCGACCGCTGGCGCGGCTTTGCTGACATCGCCGACGCGCGGCACCTCGACAATCGGGTCGAGCGCGAAGTGGTCGATGCGCTGGTGGCCGCGGTGCGCACCGCCTATCCGCGGCTGTCGCACCGTTACTATGCGCTCAAAGCGCGATGGTTCGGCAAAAAGAAGTTGCCGCATTGGGATCGCAACGCGCCGTTGCCGCAAGTGCCGACGCGCACGGTCGGCTGGACCGAGGCGCGCAACACGGTGCTGACCGCTTACGGCGCGTTTTCGCCGAAGATGGCGGAAATCGCCGAGCGTTTCTTTACCGATAAGTGGATCGACGCGCCGGTTCGCCCGGGCAAGGCGCCCGGTGCTTTTGCGCATCCGACGACGCCGTCGGTGCATCCGTATGTGCTGCTCAACTATCAAGGCAAGCCGCGCGACGTGATGACACTCGCGCACGAATTGGGCCACGGCGTGCATCAGGTGCTGGCGGCGCCGAACGGCGCGCTGATGGCGCCGACGCCGCTGACGCTCGCCGAAACCGCGAGCGTGTTCGGTGAAATGCTGACGTTCAGAAAGCTCTTGGCCGGCACCGCCGACAAGAAAGAGCGCAAGGCGATGCTTGCCGCCAAGGTCGAAGACATGATCAACACGGTGGTGCGGCAGATCGCGTTCTATACCTTCGAGCGCTCCGTCCACACCGAACGAAGGAAGGGCGAACTGACCGCAGAGCAGATCGGCGAATTATGGCTCGATGTCCAGCGCGAGAGCCTCGGTCACGCCATCGAACTCAAGCCCGGCTACGAAACGTTCTGGGCTTATATCCCGCATTTCATCCATTCGCCGTTCTACGTTTATGCCTATGCGTTCGGCGATTGCCTGGTGAATTCGCTTTACGCCGTCTACGAAAACGCCGCCGATGGTTTCGCCGAGCGCTATCTCGCCATGCTGTCGGCCGGCGGCACC
>JASHSY010000016.1 GCA_030040825.1 Xanthobacteraceae bacterium | reverse complement strand
TATTGCAGATGTTCATGGGTGAGAAGTTCGGCCGCGACCCGACCTGGGAAGGCCATCTCGCGACCGAAATGGGCCAGGCGGAGATTGCGGTCGATGCCGTGCTTTACGAGGCGCCGCTGCCGTTGAAGCAAATCATGAAGCTGGACGTCGGCGACACGCTGATGCTGGAGCTGAAATCCGATGCGCCGGTGATCGTACGTTGCGGCGACGTCATGCTGACCGAGGGCCGGATGGGCCGCGTCGGCGATCGTGTCGCGGTGCGCGTCGGCAAACCGTTGCGCCGGCCCAATACCACGCTGGTCATGTTCGAGAATGCGGGCGGACCCGGCAATCCGATGGAGGCACCGTGACCAACAGTTTTGGCATCGTCATCGAAGTAGTCGTGGCGTTCCTGCTGATTATGACCATCGGTTACTGCATGATGCTCGACCGCAAGCTAAAGCATCTAAAGTCCGATGAGCATTCATTGCGGGCGACAATCTCGGAACTGATCACCGCGACAGAGATTGCCGAGCGCGCCATCGCCGGCTTGAAGCTGACGGTAGAAGAATGCGAAATGGGTCTCGGCGCGCGGCTGCGCAGCGCCGATCGCTTCACCGCCGACCTCGACCGCAGCACCGCCGCCGGCAAGGCGTTGCTCGAGCGGCTCACGCAAATCGTGACGGCGGGTGGCGGTATCATTCCCGCCGCACCGGCTCCTGAGCCGATCGACATGCCGCGAAACGCACAAGCGGTCGCCGTCGCCGCGCAGGCCTTCGCCGAACGGCTGCGCATGAAGGCGCACGGTGTCGCCGCATGATCGGTTACTTCCGCGATCTGCGTCTGCTTCCGATCGCCATGGTGGCGAGTTTTGCCTTGCTGGTGCTGGTGTCAGCCGACTTGTTGCTCGACCGCGATCCCGCGCCGCCCGCCGATGCTGCCGGGGTCATGGCCGACGCTGCAGTCGTTCACGTAATCCCGGGGGCGGTTCCGCCGGGCAACCGTCAGCAATCCTGGGCGCAGCGGATGTTCAATTTTCCGGATTCGAAGGACGACAAGTCTACAACGCCGGACTTGGTGTTGCCGCCGGCGTTGCCGCAGATAGCTTCCGACAAAAGCAATGCCGATATCATAACCGGGTCGGTCAGCGAAGTGGCCGAAACCAAGAGTGGCGCCAAGCCGAAAGGCGACGCGAGCGCGGCCGCAAAGCCGGCAACAGATTCAAAATCAACGCCGCCGGTCAAGGATCCGCCGCCGACTGACGGCCTGGTGATCCCGAACGCCGGAGCGCCGGCGCCATCACCTTCCGAGCGCGCTATCCTCGATCGACTGTCCGAGCGGCGGCAGGAACTTGATAAACGCGCCCGCGAACTCGACATCCGCGAAGGTCTGATCGCCGAAGCCGAGAAGCGGATCGACGCGCGGCTTGCCGAAATCAAGGAGGCCAAAGCGTCGCTCGCTGTTGCCGTGAAGCAAAGGAATGAGGCCGAGGCTGCACGCTTCAAAGGTCTTGTGACCATGTACGAAACGATGAAGCCGCGCGATGCGGCCAAGATCTTCGATCGACTTGAGACCGGCGTCCTGATCGAGGTCGCCTCGCAGATCAACCCGCGAAATATGTCGGAAATCCTCGCCCAGATGTCGCCGGAGACCGCGCAGCGGCTGACTGTGGAACTGGCGAACCGCGCCAGCGATGTCACCAAGGACACCAACGCCGATCTACCGAAAATTGAAGGCCGGCCGACCGCACAATAAGGGAGTCACGTTACCCTTCGAGTTGACTTTCCAATTCGTGCGCCTTCGCCATCAGGCCGACGGCAACCTCTTCCAAGCCGTGCGCGGTCGCCACGTCGGGGCATCCACGCGCCAAGCGCGTGCAGGTTTGCGCGATCTCGCGCAAGTATTGGATCGTTTCCATCATCATTCGTCTCGGCTCGCGCCCGTATCGGTTATCGCGGTTGGGCTGACGTAATGCACCAAGTCGGCAAAAACTTGCGATCTGAGGACAAAATTTTGTTCGACAGTGCCAAACCAAGGCGCTGGGTTGTGTTTTATCGTCGGGCTTGTCGTCTCGCCGGTGTTGCCGGCGCCGCACGCCGCCGTCGCGAACGGTCAGCGCGCGGCGTGCGGCCAGTCCACCGCCGGAAAGCATGGGAAAATGCGCTAACTTCGGCGTAGCCCAGCAACCATGCGATGCGTGAGATGGAGAGATCCTGCTCGGCGAGATAGTGTTTGGCCAGCGCGAATCGCAAATCTTCGAGGATGTGCGCAAAGGTAACGCCTTCGACGGCGAGTTTACGCCGCAAGGTGCGCGCTCCGACGTGCAGTCTGCGTGCAACGTCTTCAATGCGCGGATGGCCGTGCGGCAGGAGCGAGACGACGACGTTTTCGACGTCGGCCTGGGTCACTCCTGAGCGCGCCTTGCCGCGAGCAACGATGTCCTCGCAATATCCCATTACCAATCTATTGAGATAACGATCGGCATTGAGCACCGGCAGTTTTGCCGCCTCGCCGATGAACGATACCTCGTCTCTGTCGGCGCCGAATTGGACGGCGCGCCCGAAGAAACCATCCAGTTCGACCGACTCCGGAATCCGCGAATGCACGATCGTTACATTCACGAGTTGAAGCTCCCGCCCGGCGATTTCGCGGCAACAGCGGACGATGGCCGTCGTCCACGCTTCGATCTGGTGCCGGTCGGACCGTCGCGAAACGCCGGCGTATTCAAACCCGATGCGCAGTAGCTGCCCGAAATGGGTCTCGAGTTTGATGCCTTCGTTCAGCATAGCGGAGCAACGCTCGATGCTCTGCACCGCCTCGCCGAGGGTATCCGACGAGGCGGCTACATAATACAAAAGCCCGGTCCGCCGCAGATTCATCGTTAGGGCAACGTGAAAGCCGAGCAGCGGGTCGCCGAGCGCTTGCGCAAGCAAATTGAGACAATTGATTTGCGTGGCGACGCTCAAGCGAACGCTCTCATCCTCAATGTTGCGTAAACTCACGCCGGCATCGCGCAATATCGGTGTCAAATCGAGACCGGCGCTTCTGGCATGCGCGCAGCACAGGCGTGTCATCAGCCCGGCGCAATCGGGGATGGCGCTCAGCCGCTTCCGAGGCGTCGTCCGGTTGCGCAAGCTGGCCCCCGTCCCAACGAATCGGCCAATTTGGCTTTCGACCGCTAGCGGAGCCTTATCGCTCCGGGTGCGGGCGGCCAGCATAGTCCTAACGGGCCGTTGCAAACAGCGCCAAGCCGGTCGGCAACAAAATTATTCGCCGGCGATCCGAACCGGGCCGAGCCCTGGGGCGTTAATCTCCGCCAAAGCACTATTTTGAGGGATCGTCATGGCCCAAACCACTGGCAACAAGACCGCCGATTTCAGCCGCGCTTTCGGCGATGCCAAGAAGCAGGCAAGCGGAATGGCCGACGCCATTACCGGCGCGGCGCAGGATGTTTACGGCCAGGCGCGGGACAGCGCGGCGGATGTGGCTGAAACGGCGCAAACGGCCGCGCGCAAAACGGCCGGCTCGTTCGAAGCTGCGCTTCGCAATACCGTCGAGACCCAACCTTATATGGCGGTCGCCATCGCGCTTGGCGTCGGCTGGCTGCTCGGCCGAATGCGCCAGCCGCTATAGCACTCGCAAAACGAGTTGCTTCAGCACGTTAGGTCGGCCGGCGGGTGTCCGCGGCCGGCCTTTTGTGCGTCACCCTTGCGGTTGGCGCGGCTGGCTTCGTAGATTGAATCCAATAGGGGAGGAACAGCATGGACACGCGGCTCAAGGATAAGGTGGCGATCGTTACCGGCGGCGCGCGTGGCATCGGTGCGGTGTTTTGCGAAGGTCTGGCTGCGGCTGGAGCCAAGGTCGTCGTTTCCGACGTACTCGACGGCAATCCGGTCGCCGAGCGCATTGCCGAGACGCAGAAGCAGGCAATCTATGTCAAGGCCGATGTGACCTCCAAGCAGTCGGTCGAGAGCCTCGTCGCCGACGCGGTGAGAAAATTCGGCACGGTGGACATCCTGGTCAACAATGCCGGCCTATTCGCCGATCTTCACACCAAACCGTTTCAGGACATCGATGAAGACGAATGGGACCGGGTGATGAAGGTCAATGTGCGCGGCACGTTTCAATGCGCCAAAGCGGTGGCGCCGGTCATGATTGAGAAAAAGAAGGGCCGCATCGTCAATATCGCCTCGGGCACGGCGTTCAAGGGAACGGCTAACCTACTGCATTACGTCGCCTCCAAGGGAGCGGTGGTATCGATGACGCGCTCGCTCGCTCGCGAGCTCGGCCCGCACAACATTTGCGTCAACGCGATCGCTCCCGGCCTGACCATGAGCGAGGCGGTCAAGACGCATCCGGATTGGACCGGTAAAGCCAGCGCTGCCGGCATTGCGGCCCGTGCGATTCAGCGCGAGCAAGTACCGGCCGATCTTATTTCCACGCTAGTCTATCTGTGTTCCGACGACAGCGACTTCGTCACCGGGCAAACCATCAGCGTCGATGGCGGTGCGCTGATGCGGTAGTCGTCAAATCCAGTCTTTCCACTTGAACCAGATCAGTGGCAAGAGCGCGGTGATCACGATCATTGCCAGCGCGTAAGGGTAGCCCCAGGCCCAGTCGTACTCCGGCATTCCCTTGAAATTCATGCCGTAGATGCCCGCCACCAGCACGGGCGGAATGCCGACGACCGAGGCGATGGTCAGCACTTTCATCACTTCATTCTGATCGATGTTGATGATGCCGCCGGCGGCGTCCTGCAACAGCTGCACGCGGCTCACCAGCCCCTCGGTGAATTGCAGGAGCGAGGCGATGTCGGAAGAGACCGCTTGCAGCCGTTTGCACAAATCCTCGGCAATCCATTCGCGCCCGCGCTCGGAGGCGAATTTCGCCATCCGGTCGAGGCAGACGAGCGTGTATTGCACGCGCGCCATGCGCTCGCTGGTCCGGCCGGTGCGGATCATCAGCCGGCGCAGCTTGAGCGTCTCATGTGACAGTTTGGTCTGGGCTACGTTCTCGGGACGGAAGATCAGGTGCGAGGCGTCGTCGAGATCGCGGGCGCTCGCCTCCAGCAAGTCGGCGGTGCGGTCGACCAGCACTTCCAGAAGCCGCACCAAGGCAACTGCGGGTTCGAATGTTTCGCGTCTATCCAGTTCGGCAGCCACGGCGTCGAATGCCGGCAATTTATCGAACCGCACGGTTGCGACAATGTTCTTCGCCAGCATGAAACCGGCCGGGGTCACGATCCAAGGCCCGTTTTCCGGCGCCAGGATCAGCGGCGCCGTCATATAGAGTGCGCCGTGATCGATGCGCAGCCGGCTGGTCGCCTCGATTTCAACCAGAGCATCCTTGCTTGGCACCGGCAATCCAAAGGCTTGCTCGAATGCGGCGCTCTCCGCCGCGCTTGGGTCGATCAGATCGACCCAAGCGGCATTTTTCAGCGACGGTTCGGCCCGAGGGGAAGGATGGGCGGTCAACATGAGGACGATTTGTAGCCTATTTTCGCGCGGCCCGGTGGCGAAGGGCCCTGTTTAACGGGCAGAACGCCGGGCATAACCGTCTGGAATCGTTGGAAAAGCCGTTAAGCGGGCATTAAAGCCACGGCCTTATCCTTAAGCGTCCGTTGGGTGCGTGCCGGCGCGTTCCGCCGTCTCATTGTTGGTGGCGTTGGGTTTGTCATAATGGCGTGCGGTCGCACCATCCGAAATCTTTTTGCCGCACTCGGCTTGTGCACGTTCGCGGCCGGCGCAGTCACACCGGCGCCGGCGCAAAACGATGCACTGCGGGCCTCGATCAAGGTCGACACCAGCAGCGGCTACGGGCGGTTCGTCTTTACCTTCACCGATGACGTCGATGCCAGCGTCCACATGACCGGAAATGTGTTGATCGTCAGCTTCGGAAAGCCGGTCATGATTGCGGTCGAGCGCCTTGCGACGCAGGCGCCGGATTATATCAGCGCTGCGCGCCGCGATCCCGACGGCAAATCCATCAGGCTCGCGCTTGCCCGCAAGGTGACGGTCAATTCCATTGCCGCTGGCGAGAAATATTTCGTTGATCTATTACCGGAGGGCTGGGTCGGCGACCCGCCTAGTTTGCCGCAAGAGGTCATTGCCGAGCTTGCCAGGCGTGCGAAAGAGGCCGAACGACTCGAGCGGCTGGCCCGGCAAGGCGTCGAGCAGAAAAAGCCGCAAACGGTAAGCGTGCGAGTGGCAAGCCAGCCGACGTTCACCCGCTACGTGTTCAATATTCCCGAGCAGACCTCAGTTTCCGTCGATCGCGCCAAAGAGCGGCTGGCTCTGTCGTTCGACACCCCAATCATATTCGATCTTACCGATGCGCTCGCCGCCTTGCCGTCCACGGTCGCTGCGATCAACACCGAGGTCGAGCAGGACTCGTCGCTGGTGCGTTTCAGCTTTCTCAACAAGATCGATCTGCGCACATTCCGTGACGGTGACGGATATGTCGTCGATGTGGTCGATGTCGCCGAAGACAAGGCGGACCGCGCCAAAGCCGCCGATAAGAGCGTTGTTCTGCCAAAGCTGCCGCTCCAAAGCGAACCGGGCAAATCGGCGACCGAAAACAGCCCGCCACCCAGCGCCACCGAAACGCAAACACAACCGGCCATGGCGGACAAACCCGCCGTAGCACCGGCGCCTGCAATTGCTGCCGCCGCTCCCACGCCGGCGGCGGCACCGCCGCCGGCCACGCCTAGTCCGACTACCAATGACCAAGCGAAGCCAAACCCGGCTGCAAATTTGGAGACGGCAAAACGGCCAGTGTCGAATCCGGCGACACCAAATCCCGCACCGTCAGATGCGGCAAAGACCGTGCCCCCGCCGCAAGACCGCGGCGCTGTCGTTCCGCTCTCCGCGCCCGACACGCCGGTATCCCCTGCTGCGGCAAAAACCGAACTCCCGCCGCACGACCAAAGCGCTGTTGTTCCGTCTCCGGCGCCTGCCGTAAACAAGCCGGCGGCATCGCCCGCTGCGACAAAAGCCGAACCGCCGGCGCACCGCGCCGCCGGTGAGGGCACACCCGATAAAGGTGTCGCCGTCGAAATGACCCGGCAGGGCGCCAATCTAAAATTGTCATTTCCATTTTTGAAGCCTACGGCGGCTGCGGTTTTCAACCGTGCCGACACGCTGTGGATCGTGTTCGATTCGGAATCCGCCATCGACCTCTCCGCGCTCGACGGTGAACCCAGCCGCACCATTCGCGCAGCTCTACTCAGTCATGACGCCGGCGCCGACGTCGTGCGCATCCGTCTCGATCATCCGCACCTGTCGAGTATCGCGCCGGAAGGGCAGGGTTGGATCGTTACGATCGGCGATACCGTCGCTGATCCAATCCGCGCGCTCGATATCGCGCGCAATATGGTCGGACCCAATCGCGCGAGTGTGGCGATTCCCTTCGACGAGCCGCATGGCGTGCACCGGCTGCACGACCCGGAGGCGGGCGATGATCTGCTGGTGGTGACCGGATTTGCCCCCGTGCGCGGTTTCATCAATGAGCAGGACTTCGTCGAATTCCATGCGCTTGCCTCAAGCCAAGGCATTGCGCTCGAACCGATCGCCGACGATGTCGTCGTCGGCATTGCACCGGACAAGGTCGTCGTCAGCCGTCCCGCCGGACTGACGCTGTCGAGCTCGCTACAAAGCGTTCAACGCGGCACCGCGCTCCATCCGGTGATGTTCGATGCGCAGCTATGGGGCTTCGATCGGCGTTCTGCCTTCAACGAGCGTCAATCCAAGCTGATCGCCGCTGCGTCCGCCGCGCCGTCACGGAAACGGTTGCTGCCTCGGCTCGATCTCGCGCGCTTCTATATTGCGCGCGACATGTATCCAGAGGCCAAGGGCGTGCTCGACGTCGCGCTGACCGAACAACGTCCGGCGACCGAAGACATTTCGGCCAATGTGCTGCGCGCCATCGCCGAAGTTATGATGGATCGACCCTCCGATGCGCTAAGGGATCTTGCCAGCCCGGAAATCGGCGAGCAGCACGACGCCCCGTTGTGGCGCGCGCTGGCCTTGGCCGGTCAGGGCAAGTGGGGGCAGGCGCGCGACAACTTCAAGCGCGCCGAAGCAGCGATCGCGACGCTGCCAATCGAATTGCAGCGTGTGGTGTTGAAATACGAGATGCGCGCCGCCATCGAGGTCGGCGATTTTGCCGGCGCCGCCGACAATCTCAACGACCTCGAAACTATCGGTATTCCGCACGAGATACAGCCCGCCATGTCGGTACTGATCGGCCGGCTCGCCGAAGGAATGGGCCGAACCGAGGACGCACTCTCCGCTTACCAGAATGCGGCAGATTCCTGGGATCGCCCGGCGGCGGCGCAGGGCCGGTTGCGCGAGACGGCATTGCGCTACGCGATTGGCGACATCAAGCGGCCGGAAGCCATTTCGGACCTCGAGACGCTCACCACCGTCTGGCGTGGCGACGATACCGAAATCGAAGCGTTGGAAATCCTGGCGCGGCTTTATACCGAGGAAGGCCACTACCGCGATTCATTTTATGTGATGCGAAGCGCGGTCGCAGCACGGCCGGATTCCGACATGACGCGGCGAATCCAGGACCAAGCGGCGGCAACCTTTGAGCAGATCTTTCTTGGCAACAAGGGCGATGCGCTTCCGGCCGTCGATGCGCTGGCCTTATTCTACGATTTCCGTGAACTCACGCCGATCGGCCGCCGCGGCGATGAAATGATTCGGCGTCTTGCCGACCGGTTGGTCTCTGTCGATTTGCTCGATCAGGCCGCGGAACTATTGCAGTACCAGGTCGATCACCGCCTCCAAGGCGCCGCACGTGCACAGGTAGCGACGCGGCTGGCGGTGATTTATCTGATGAACCGCAAGGCGGACCGGGCGCTGGCGACACTACGCTCGAGCCGCACCGCCGACCTCTCCAACGAACTGCACGATCAGCGCATGTTGTTGGAGGCACGCGCTCTTTCCGATCTCGGCCGCTACGATCTTGCGCTAGAGGTGATTGCCAATAAGCAGGGCCGCGAGGCTATCCGCCTGCGTTCCGACATTTTGTGGGCAGCGCGGCGCTGGGCACAAGCCGCCGAGCAGATCGAGCTTTACTACGGAGATCGCTGGAAAGACTGGCAGCCGTTGAACGATCTCGAGCGTGCCGACATTTTACGCGCGACCGTCGGCTATGCGCTCGGAGAGGACGCTTTGGGACTAAGCCGCTTCCGCGAAAAATACGCGCCCAAAATGGCGAAAACACCGGACGCGCGCGCGTTCGAGATCGCGTCTGCTCCACTCGGCACCAGTGGAAGTGAATTCCGTGATATCGCTCATCTCGCCGCGTCGGTCGACACGCTGGAAGGATTTTTGCGAGATATGAAAGCGCGTTACCCGGAAGCAAGCCCGCTGCCGCCTGCTGCGCCTGCGGAAAATGCGGCTTCCGCGATCACGTCTGGCGCGCCGGCGACGCGCCCGGCAATGCCTGCGGTGCCGCTAATGCCCCCCGCGCGGGCGGCCGGGCGTACCGCACAACGCTAGGTTCCGACGAGCAAATGCCCGCGCCAAGGCGCGGGCATTCTTAGCGCTGGCGTTTGCCTAGTGGTGCATGAAGATCGCTAGAATAATGATGATTGGCAGCGGTATTCCCAGCAACCAAAGCAATAATCCACGTCCGAATCCCATGGGGTTCTCCCGCGAAATACGTGTCGATTATTAACGCCGCACCCGAATGGGAGTTCCATGACGGAAGGTTGGTGCGGGTCGTTCAAATAGAAACACGATCCGGAAGATTAAGTCCCGTAACTCTGGATGAGTGAGCCGGCGACAAGCGTCCAGCCGTCGACCAGTACGAAGAAAATGAGCTTGAACGGTAATGACACGACGACCGGTGGCAGCATCATCATGCCCATGGACATGAGAACGGAGGCCACCACAAGGTCGATGATCAGGAAGGGGAGGAACAGGAGAAAGCCGATCTCGAAAGCGCGTTTGAGCTCGGAGATCATAAAAGCCGGAATAAGCACGCGCATCGACAGATCTTCCGGCTTCTGCGGCTTTTCGCCCGACATATCGATGAATAATTGCAGGTCTTTCTCGCGGACGTTCTTCTCCATGAAGCCGCGCAGCGGTCCCGAGGCGCGTTCGAACGCCTGATTGACGTTGATCTCGTTGGCGATAAGCGGCTTGACGCCAACGTCATAAATGCGGGTAAACACGGGGCCCATGACGAAGGCGGTGAGGAACAGTGCGAGCGAGATCACCACCGAATTTGGCGGCGATGTGGCGGTTCCGAGGGCGGTTCGCAAAAGCGAAAGCACCACCACGATTCGCGTGAACGAGGTCATCATCACGAGAATCGATGGCGCCAGCGAAAGCACGGTCAACAGCGCAATTAGTTGAATGATGCGCTCGTTGAGCCCGCCTCCGGCGGTGCCCTGGCCAAGATTGATGCTGATATCCTGAGCAGCGAGCGGCGTCGCCGAGAACATGAGAACCGCTACTGAGGCCGCCACCGTCGCAAGACGAACGCGGCGGCCCCAAGGAAATTTCATTTATCCAGCTTTTCCTGGCGGACGCCCCAACAAACTCGCCATCTCCTGTTCAAGGGTGTCGTAGAGCTTGCCTTCTTTGGCCTTGGTTTCTGCACGTGCAGCTTTTGCATCCACCGACCGAACCGGTCGCGGCGGCGACGGTGGAGCAGGCGATGCGACAGGTGCCTCGGTTTCCGCTACGGGCTCCTCGGCGGTAGCCGTCTCACGCGGCTCGCTCGGCTTCTCCGCCGCTTTCGGTTTGCGCAGCGCCGCTTCGAGTCGCTGTGCCATTTCCGCGAGACTTTGATCGGCCGCGCTGGCCGCTTCGGCGTTCGGAGGCGTGGCCGATGGGCGCGGTTCAGGTGGCCGCGATGTCTGCCGGGGCCGTTGCGGTGACACCGACGCAGGCGCGGTGGCGATGTCCTCGACGATGGCGGTGAGCGCCTCGCGCTGCGGCCGCGGTATCTCAAGAGATGGCGTCGGCGCAGGCGCTGGCTCGTCCGGAATCGGTTCGACCCGCGCGCGACGCGGCGGCGGGAATGGCGCCACCGGCTCGGGCTGCAGCGGCCACGAACCATTACCGGCTTCCGGCAAGGGAATCGCGCGCGGCAAAGTTTCGCTGCCGGCGGCCGGCCGTGCCGTCGGGAGGTCGCGCGTTGCCGCGACTGCGCGTACAATATTGGACTCGACGACGACGTCGGTCGGTCCACCGATCATCATCAGATGTTCGACGTTATCGCGCCGCACCAGAATGAGTCGGCGCCGCGCATCGACGCTTGCGTAGTCGATGACCGCGAGCCGCGGTACGCGTCCGCGCGCCACGCCACCGATCCGCGTGCTGCCGAACCGGCGCACCGCCCAAGCGGCCGCGCCGATCAATCCCAAAACGATGAGGAATGCCAAAAAGAAACGTACGGCGAGTGGCATTTCCGCGCCGAACAAATCGAACATTTCGCCTTACTCCCCTCGACGCCGGCGGTCCGCTGGATTCCCAATGGTTAACAGCGCCGGTAACATTTGCCGCCGCGAATACTAACAAACATTTAAAGTCGGCGGGCGATTTATGGCCTAATCCCCACGCGTGCAGCATTTCTATGGTAAACGGCAGTTTAATGGCAAAACCGGGCCGGGATCGAGCTTAACCCGTCATTAACCATGCTCCCGGCAAAGTCTGCCCAGCGCGGAAGGGTAGACCGATGCCGATTTCCGATATTCCGATCCTCTCGATGCTTCGCACCCGCTTGCAATGGCACCAGGAGCGCCAGCGCGTGCTTGCCGAAAACGTCGCCAATGCCGATACGCCGGGCTATCACGCCCGCGATCTGGCACCGCCGAATTTCGAGCGCATGCTGCAATCAACGTCGGTGGTGCTCGCAACGACCAACCCGGCGCACATCGCCGCCGGCACCGGCCAGCAATTCGCCGAAGACGATCCTCATTACGAGGTGCGACCGCGAGGGAATTCGGTCAGTCACGAAGATGAAATGCTCAAACTCGCCAGCAATCAGATGGACTACGACGCGGCG
This sequence comes from Xanthobacteraceae bacterium, assembly GCA_030040825.1. GTDB lineage: Bacteria > Pseudomonadota > Alphaproteobacteria > Rhizobiales > Xanthobacteraceae > BOG-931. The sequence continues at coordinate 4,269 of JASHSY010000016.1, read as the reverse complement.
GCCTCGGTCTACACGCACAGCTTGGCGCTGATCAAAACTGCTTTCGGAAAAGCTTAAGCCTGGCGGCACCGGAGACGGCCGATGATGGATTTCATCAAATCGATTGCGATCGCGGCCAGTGGAATGCGGGCGCAATCCGGTCGCATGCGAATCATCTCCGAGAACGTTGCCAATGCCGATTCCACCGCGACCTCACCCGGCGGCGATCCCTACCGGCGCCGCATCGTAACCTTTCACGCCGTGCTCGACCGCGAACTCAACGCTAACGTCGTCCAGGTCGGCCGTATCGCCACCGACGGCTCGGATTTTCGCATCCGCCACGAGCCGGACAACCCGATCGCCAACGCCAACGGCGACGTCAAATACCCAAACGTGAATCCGTTGGTGGAGATGAGCGACTTTCGCGACGCACAGCGGTCATATGAGGCCAATATCAACGTCATTACCGCGACGCGGCGCATGCTTCAGCGCACGCTCGACATCCTCAAATCCTGAAGGTGAACTATGGCGCTACCCGCTGTTGCCGCCAATGCTTATGCCGCGCTGTCACGCTTGGGCGACCAGGCGACCAATCTCGGACGTGACGGCAATCTGGCCGAGGGCGGGCTCAATTTCGGTTCGATCCTCAAGGATGTGATGGCCGCTGTCACCGCCGTTGGCCGCAAATCGGATGCGCAGGCGCAGGCCGTGGCGGTTGGCAAGGCCAATATGATCGACGTGGTCACCGCGGTGGCGGAAAGCGAAACCGCGGTCCAGGCGCTCGTCTCCGTGCGCGACCGCGTGATCGCGGCTTATGAAGACATCCTCAAGATGCCGATTTGAGTTTGCGACAGCAGGCGCCCGTAACCCTGAGGTGCGAGCGCAGCGAGCCTCGACGGGTGGACGCAGCGATCCTTCGAGGCCACCTTCGGCGGCCACCTCAGGATGACGTGGGGAGTTGAGAATGACCGGGCCGGAAGTGATGGATGTGGCGCGCGATGCAATTGTCACGTTGCTGCTGGTCGCGGCGCCGCTGATGCTGGTCGGGCTGGTCGTCGGTGTGGCGGTGTCGCTATTGCAAGCGCTCACGCAAATTCAGGAAAGCACACTGGTGTTCGTGCCGAAGATTTTGGCGATCTTCCTGGCGCTGCTGGTGGCATTGCCATTCATGGCCGACGCGCTGCATTCGAATTTCCTGCGGATCGCTGCGCATATCACCAACGGCTAAAGCGGGTTGGCGGCGTGCATATCGACCTGTCGTTTTTGCCGGCGCTTGGCGCCGCTTTCATGCTGGTATTCGCTCGCACCGGCACCATGCTGATGTTGTTGCCGGGGCTCGGCGAGCAAAACATCTCGGCGCGCATGCGACTGACCTTCGCGCTGATCCTCGCCGGTTTGCTGCTGCCGTTGCACCGGAACGCTTATCACATCGACACCGGCGCGCTCGGACCGGATTTAGTGATGCTGATCGAAGAGATTTTGGTCGGCGGTATGCTCGGTGTCACCGCGCGGCTGACGATTTCGGCGCTAGAAGTCGCCGGCTCGGTAATCGCCGCTCAGCTCGGGCTTGGTTTCGTCACCGCGGTCGATCCGACACAAGGCGAACAGGGCGCGATTATCGGCAATTTCCTTACGCTTCTCGGCATTACGCTGTTTTTCGCCACCAATATGCATCACTTGGTCATTGCCGCGCTCAACGACAGCTACAACCTGTTCCAGCCGGGTGAGGTACCGGCGACCGGCGACGCAGCCGCACTGATCACCAAAACGGTGTCCGGCGCGTTCCGCATCGGCATCCAGCTCTCGGCGCCGTTTCTGGCCTTCGGGCTCCTGTTCAACATCGGGCTCGGCGTGCTGTCGCGGCTGATGCCGCAAATGCAGGTGTTTTTCGTAGCCCTGCCATTATCGATCCTGCTTGGGCTTCTGCTGCTGATCCTGGTGCTAGGCGCGATGATGGGAGTGTTCCTCGATTATGCCGGTGGCGTGCTGCATACGCTTGTTCCGCACGGCTAGGCGCGAGCGATGGCCGAGGAACGCGACGATAGCGAACATACACAAGATCCGACCCCCAAGCGGCTGGAAGAAGCGATCCGCCGCGGCGACGTCGTCAAAAGTATCGAGGTCAATACCTGGTTTCTGATCGCCGGCGGTACGCTGATGATCATGCTGTTTGCGGCGCCGATGGCCGCGAGCTTGGAAACGACCTTTCGCGCATTGCTGGCGCGGTCCTACGAAATTCACACCGACGGACCGGCGCTGGTCGCGCTCGCCAAGTCAATCGCTGTCGACGTCCTCAGCGCGTTCGGCATTCCGCTCGTCCTGCTTACCGTCTCGGCCTTTGCCGGCAATTTCATCCAGCATCGGCTGGTGCTCTCCGTCGAGCCGATCAAGCCGCAATTGTCGCGCATTTCGCCGGTGGCCGGCGCCGCGCGGCTGTTTTCGCGGCAGGCGCTTGCTAACTTCGCCAAGGGCTTGGTCAAGCTCTGTCTGTTCGGCACGGTGATCGGCGCGCTGCTCTGGCCGGAGCGCGATCTGCTGCGCGGCCTCGTCGCCAGTGATCCGATCACGATTCTGCCATTCACCCAATCACTCACGATGCGGATGCTCGGCGCCGTGGTCGCCATTCTCGCGGTGATCGCTACCGCCGATTATCTGTTTCAGTATCGGCAATGGTTCGAGCGGCAGAAAATGTCGTTGCGAGAAATGAAGGAAGAATTCCGCCAGACCGAGGGCGATCCCGCAGTCAAAGGCAAGCTCCGGCAATTGCGCAACACGCGCATGCGCAAGCGGATCATGGCGGCGGTGCCGAAGGCCTCGGTAGTCATCACCAATCCGACCCATTTCGCGGTCGCACTACGATACGAGCGCGGCATGAACGCACCGGTCTGTGTCGCCAAGGGCGTCGACCTGATCGCCCGCAAAATCCGCGAGATCGCCGAAGCGCACGATATTCCGGTAGTCGAGAATCCGCCGCTGGCGCGGGCGTTGCACGGCACGGTAGATATCGACCAGGAGATTCCGCCCGAACATTACCGTGCCGTTGCCGAAATCATCGGTTACATCATGCGGCTGCGCCGGCTGGTACCCAGTCCGCGGCCGCTGTGAAATGGGGCGCAAATCCTCTTGCGCGGCTGCCGGGCAAGAGGCACTGAAAGCAGGCCGGCAACCACGCTAAGGCAGGGATGACGACAGACGGCCTCACCGAAAAGCCCGCCGGTCCGGCACGCCGGGCCGTGGATCGCAGCGCTGCCTCCGCCGGCGCCGGCAGCATCGTGCTGGTGCTGGCGGTCGCGGGCGCGCTGGTCGCCGCCGCGGCAATTTTCATGCTGCTTCGCCGCGGCAATGCTGAACCATATATCTTGGTCTTTCTGGCTGTGCTCGCTACGGTCGGGGTGTTCTCGCTGTTCGCACTCGCGTCGGGCATCTTGCGGCTGTCGGCGGCGGAGGCCGCCAACCCGCTGATCAAAACCTTGGTCGATGATGCTTTCGACGCCGTCTTGGTGACCGACGCTGACGGGCGCGTCATCTATGCCAACGCCGCCTACCTCGATCTGATCGACGCTGCCGATGCCAACGACATGCGGCCGGTCGAGCGCGTGTTCATCGGTGACGCCGATGCGTCAGAAGCCATCTATCGGTTGCTGAAGGCGGCGCGCGAGGGAAAGCGCCTACAAGAGGAAGTGCGGGTCGCAGCGACCAAAAGCCGGCCGGCGCGCTGGCTGCGATTGCGGGTGCGGCCGCTTGGCGAACACGGGCGCGCACGCCACCTGACGGCCTGGTCATTGTCCGACGTGACACGCGAGCGCGAACGGCAGGAAAACGTTTTCCAGGAATTGCAGCATGCCGTCGACTATCTCGACCATGCGCCGGCCGGCTTCTTTTCTGTCGACGGCAAGGGTGATGTTATCTATCTCAATGCGACATTGGCTAACTGGCTCGACCAAGATCTCGCCCAGGTCGGGTCGGGCGGCCTGAAGCTGACCGATCTCGTCGCCGGCGATGGCGCAGCGTTGCTGACCACGCTGCGCGCAGCGCCGGGCGAGATCAAGACCGAGGTGCTCGACCTCGATTTGAAGACCCGCAGCGGCGGTACTCTGCCGGTACGGCTGTTTCACAAGCTTGCCTTCGGTGCCGACGGCACACCCGGCGCGTCGCGCACGCTGGTCATCAATCGCGCCCGCAACCACGGCGTCGATCCACAGCGCGCGGCGGAAGTCCGTTTCATGCGTTTCTTCCACAACACGCCGATGGCGATCGCCACCGTCGATCGGGACGGCGGTATTGTGCGGA
>JASHSY010000096.1 GCA_030040825.1 Xanthobacteraceae bacterium | reverse complement strand
GCGTCTACATGCCGAACCTCACCGGCAACCATTGTATAGAAGCCGACGATCCCATCGTCGCTGACGGCAACATAGGTCTGCGAGGAATTTGCCTACTGCGCTTGCAGCGTATGCCGGATAAGAAAACGGTCGAGCTCCGGCCGCCCGCATCTAAATGCCTCAACAGCGTGGGTCCGCGACAGCTTCTAACCGCACCTGGAACGCCCGCGGCACGGCGGTCAGAATTCGAGGCAGAGGCATCCATTGGGCCCGTCGAAGAGTTTGCCTTAAGACATGGATGGCCGGGTCAAAGCCCGGCCATGACGAGTTCGTGTCTTGCGATCTGTCGCCCTACCCCGCAGCGATATTGCTGATCACCGCCATGGACGGCGGGAAGTAGTGCTGCAGCACTTCGTCCGCATAGACGCCGGTCTCGTAGCGCCGCGCGCGCGGCGGCCACTCGATCTGGTAGTAGTCCTGACGCGTCCGGATCTGCATGACGTTGCCGACATTGGACAGCGGATACGGCAAGGTCTTCGAGGTCATCAGCACGGTGCCGGCCGGCATGTTGGGATGCACGCGGATGTCGAGCGTTTTCGGCCCGGCCATGGAGAACTTGTTGAGGTAGGTGCGCACCATCACGCCGCCGCCAAGCGCGCCCTGCTCGGCATCGAACACGAAGCGCTGCGCCGCGTTGGTGCCGCCGGCCAGGATCTTGGCCGACAGATTATTGGCGACCTGCGAGGAGACCCACATGGTGTCGGGCGAGAGCCGGTAATTGTCCCAGCGGTCTTTCAACGCCGCGTCGATCTCGACAATGCCGCCTGAGCCGTCGCCAGTCAGCGTCGAGCCGGTGCCGGCTGTGCCGGTGGCGAGATAATTGACGTAAGCGTTCGAGCCCGACTTGAGCGCCTGGTAGAGCAGGCCGTCGAAAACGAGCGCATTGGTCGAGTTGTCGCTGCCGCCAAGGGACGCCGCGGTCTGCGAGCCTGCGGCGTTGGCGGTGATCACCAGCGAATTGATGGTGGTGATGGCGCCGAGCACTTCTGAGCCAGCCGCGCCCCAGAACCAGGCATAACCGAGCGCGCCGGTCACCGGCGCGACGGTCGCCGCAATCGAGCCGGTGGTGCCCGAGGCGATCGAGGTGGTGGCGTTGGCGGATTTTTGCGCGGCGCCGCCGCCGAAGGTGTCGGACGAGCCGTCGGCATTGGCGCGCGTGATCGCGCCCTGGATGCCCCCGGTGACGCTGCCGTTGACGACGCCGTCGAGCGACAGCGCGACGCAGATCACGCTATACGGACTTGCCGCGGCGGTGAGCGACCCGCCGGAAGTCGAGGGCGCCAGCGACGGCGTCGGCGTGGCGCCGAGCCCGACCGACGTGTTGCCGCCGAGGATGAGCAGCTCTTCGCCGAGCATGCAGGCTTCGAGCCCGACCTTGGCGCCGATGGCTTTGACGTCGTCGAAGCCCATGCCGGCATATTGCGCCTCGAAGTCGACCGAGGTTTCGATGCCGATGCCCTTATAGGCGGCGCTGTAATCCTGCGTCGTCACCGCCTGCACGCCGCCGCGATTGCCGCCGGAGACGCCGATGCGCAGTCCTGTGGTGTTGACGCCGGTGACCGCACGCCAGTTCGCCTGGATGCCGCCCTTGCCGGACACGCGCGGGATTTCGTTGCGCAACGGCGTGAGCAGCGGATAGAGGAACTTGGCGCCGAGTTCGAGATCGTAATAAGTCAGCCCCGACGTCGGCGACGTCGATTCCGAAAAGGTCGAGGTCTTGGCCAGCGGGTCGCCGGGCAGCGGATTGGCATGCGCCTTTTCGATCTCGGCGAGGAAGCCGCCGGCGCTGGCGAGCGCCGCATTATAGTCCTGCACGGTACGCGGCATGGTCGATTTGGCGAGCACGTGCGGCAGATTGGGCTGATACATGGTGTCGGTCCTGTTGGTTGGATGTGAGTTTTATTTCATCAAATTTCGTTCATTCCCGCGCAGAGGCGGGAAACCAGCGAAAATGCAAAAAAGCTGGGTCCCCGCCTGCGCGGGGACGAGCGGACGGCGATGCGATTATTCTTTGCGGGCGCGCAAGCCCGGAATGGCGCGCATCGGGCTGGACTGCGCCTTGCGAATGGCAAGCTCGGCCAGCGCCTCGAGCGCGCCGGGCCGTTCGAGTAGCGTATCCGGCGCGGCGAATTGAGCGTCTTCGCTCTTTTCAGCCACCCGCACCGAGCTCGCTCCGAGCGGCAGCGGCTGATCCTCGATCTTCTTCACCCGCGCCGCCATCTGGTCGAGCCGTGTCATCACGCCGGCAAGCGCCTTCGCAAGTGGCTGCTCGATCGCCTTGGCGAGTTTTGCCGCCTCGTCGGCGGCGCCGTCGCCATGCTCGCCAGCCTGCGGCGAGAATTGCGGATTTGGCTCGACATTGGCGCCGGGAATATGTGCGCCGGGGCAGCAATCGGGATCGAGCGCGGTCAACACATCGTGGATCCGCTTGATGTGCTCTTTGTCGGCTTTGGAATGACGTGCGCCGATCTTGGCCAATCCCTCCACTTCGTCATTGCGAGGAGCGAAGCGACGAAGCAATCCAGCGTCGTGCCCGAATTCTGGAGTGCTTCCGCCTCTGCGCTCGATCGCTTCGGCCGACTTGAACTTGCGTAGCTCGGTCGAACCGTCGGCCTTGATCACCGCGAAGGTCGCTTCCGGCAGGCAGGGGTGATCGACCAGCGAGACCTCCAGGGGCTCGGCGGTGTAGCGCATGAGCGACGGCCGGTCCGGATCGGGCCAGCGCTTGAGGTAACGGCCGCCCTGAGAGAAGCCGGTGTAAACCCCCTCCTCCACCTTCTGCCATTCGGCGTCGTCAACCACCTTGCCGCAAATCTCGACTTGCCTGGCGTCGTCGTTGAACGCGATCTCGACGAGCTTGCCGGCGGCGACATGGCCGTGCATGGCGCGCAGGTTGCCGAGGCTCTTGCCGTCGGTGGCGGCGGCGAAATTCTGCGACCACTTCTGATAAAGCGGCTTGGTCGAAGCGTAATCGCACACTTCGCCGGAAACGTCCGGCTTCTCGGCGGTGACGACGCCATAGACCAGGCGCTGCGCCGCATCGATCTTGGTGATCGGCACGAAGATTCTCATGTCATCCATTGCGAACTCCTTCTATGTCTCATTCGCGCATGGCCGTTTGCTCCCGCGCATTGGCAGAAGCATCGAATAACCGGCGCTTAATTTCAGATTTCGTGATCGCAACCGCGGCCAAGTGCGGCCGCATGGGCCGAAGCTCGACCCCTTCGTCGTGCTGCGACGAGGCGAATTTCCCGTATCAGCTCGCTTATCCGCAAAACGCTAAATTCACGGCCCTTCGGGCGGACCGGTTGGGGTCGATGTGGTCTTGGTTGTTCCGGTCGGACTTACCGCCACGGATTGCGTCACCGTCGCCGACGGCATGATTGACCGGACCGGCATCGTGGGCGAGTGTCGCAAAAACATCTCGTTGAGCGTGACCGCGCCGAGTTTTACGCGCGATTCGAGGGCGGCCTCCGCCTGGCCGGCATCGGCATCCTCGTCCAGCTAGTGCAACTCAAGATCGGGCGACGCGAATTCTTCGGCAATAATCTCGTCGACCAGGTCCTTCACCCACTCCTTGGTGGGTTCGAGCCCTTCCTCCTCGCTCTGCGCCGACTGGTTGTCGGCGGTGGCGCGGTTCATCGCCTTCACCGCCCATTGCGGCGGGATCGAGAAAGCAAAGCAGATGATGCGCGCGAGCCAC
>JASHSY010000015.1 GCA_030040825.1 Xanthobacteraceae bacterium | reverse complement strand
CACCGCACGAGAGGAAAGCGCCTTTCCAGGCGACTGACCGCCATCCGGCCTGACGACGCCTAGGCCACCCGCCGCGCTGCCTCGACCGGCGGCGTTCCATCCCGCATCGCAGTTCGGATCATGGTACGTAAATCCGGCGTGTCCTCGTGCCCATGCACAGTGATCGCGTGTTGCACCGCCGCCTCCAAGAGTTCGTCTTCGTTATCGGCACTCAGCGCGAGTGTACAATTCATTTCGCTCGGGAATTCACGACAATCGATGAACCTACGTGCCATCTTTTCCTCCCTACCTTGCCGACCAAAACGTTCCATCACCGGAACGGTAGAGTGCATCACAGCAAAATCGACCTGTCGAGGTCCGGTTTACCGCCCATCCCGGCGAGGCTGGAAGTGATGGTCCCGCCGCCATCACCGTTGCAAGCTAACGATACCGCCGACCTTCATTTCAACCTGACATTTCCTGGATGATTGAATTCAACTGCGAAGATTCCGCAACGAAAAAGTGTTCACCGCAGTCAATTCAGCCGGCAGTGTTCGGTGCTAATGGTTGAAGCTAACCGCGATATGGCGGAGCATTTCCACAATCGACCTGCTGTACAAACCACTGTAATAGCGCTGGTCAAACCAGTACGCGATCGCCAAGCCGACGGCCACTATGAAGATGTTGCGCATTTCAAAGTGCCCCGGAACGGCGTCAATTCCATGCGCGATGTCTTTGATAAGCTGTCTTGATTGCTGTGACAATCGGCGGCGATTAAGAAAAGCGGCTGTTTTACAACACGGGCCGAGCAATCCGGGGTAGTTTGTTTCGGGTTTCGGGAGACCCTCGTTAGTATGACATGACGCGAATATGAGCGAACGATCACAAAAGCCGCCCAAGTCTGCCGACCAGCGGGTCTTCGCTCAGGTCGAAAAGTGGATGGCGACGATCGGCGAAATTTCGCGCCACGCCCCCTCGGCTTCTCCTGCTGTCGCAACGATTAATGCAGATCTACAAAAGGCTTTCGCGTTGCATCAGGGTGGCCAGTTGGTCGAGGCTGAGCAAATCTATCGGAATGTCCTGAAAACCAACCCCGATCATTTTGATGCGCTGCATCTTTTTGGCGTTCTGAAGCTTCAGCAGGGTCAAAGTACCGAGGCGCTGGAGTTGATCGGTGCCGCGTTGCAGAAAAGACCGAATGAATCAGTGGTACTCTCAAATTGCGGCGCTATCCTCAACAAGCTCGAACGTTTCGACGAGGCCCTGGCGAGCTATGACAAAGCGATTGCCCTGAAGCCCGACTATGCGGAAGCTTTCTACAACCGAGGTAACGTCCTTCAGAAACTCAAGCGTTTCGACGAGGCGCTGGCGAGCTATGATCGGGCAATTGCCCTTAGGCCAAACTACTCCGAGGTGTTCAACAACCGAGGCACTACCCTGCAAGTGCTGAAGCGTTTCGACGACGCGCTGGCGAGCTATGATCGGGCAATTGCCCTTAGGCCCAACTACGCCGAGGCGTTCAACAACCGAGGCAACGCCCTAAAAGAGCTTCAGCATTTTGACGAGGCGCTCGCGAGCTATGATCGGGCAATCACCCTTAGGCCGAACTACGCTGAAGCGTTCAACAACCAAGGCCATGCCCTACAGGAACTGAAGCGTTTCGACGAGGCATTGGCGAGCTATGATCGGGCGATCACCCTTAAACCGAACTATGTCGAAGCTTTCAACAACCGAGGCAACGCGCTTAAGGCGCTCAAGCGCTTCGACGCGGCACTGGCGAGCTACGACAAGGCGATCGCCTTTAAGCCGGATTCCGCCGAAATCTTCAACAACCGGGGCGGCGCACTTCAGGAACTCAAGCGCTTCGAAGAATCATTAGCGAGCTACAACCAGGCGCTGGTGCTAAACCCCGATCTTGCTGAGGGTTGGTTTGGCCTTTGCACTGTTCTGGCCCGACTCAATCGCTTCGACGAGGCGTTCGCTGCGTATAACAAGGCGGCAGCAACTGAAACGCATTTGCCGCCCCCCTGGTTCATCACGCCGCTGAATGGCCAAACAATTCGCACCGGGCTTGTTCTACGGATCATCGTTAATTGTCAGATTGCGCGCGTTATTGAAACGGGAACATACATCGGAACTACGACGGAATATTTTGCAAGTTTTGGTTTTCCCGTCATCACTTCCGAAACAAATTCAGATCGCGCGTCGTATGCGCGCAAAAGGCTTCAACGATGGAAAAATATTGATTTCCGTGGGGACTCTATACGCATGCTGCAAGAGTTGAAGCATGCGCCGATCGATCGCGATGCACCAACGCTTTTCTACCTTGATGCCCATTGGGAAGATCACCTGCCTCTGCGTGAAGAAGTAGAGTTGGCGCTCGGTAACTTTTCGAGGGCTGTGATTTTAATTGATGATTTTTGCGTACCCGATGACTCGGGCTATCAATTTGAGGATTACGGACCGGGAAAACGACTTGATCTGGAATATTTAATGAAGGCGAATTTGCCGCCAATCACAATTTATTTTCCGTCAGCATCATCGAAAGAAGAAAGTGGCCTAAAGGCGGGCTGCGTCGTTGTGACGGCCAATCAAACCATTGCGGCAATTTTGGACAGAATTACGTTGTTGCGTCGATGGGCCTCGGCCTAGGCGATCCTCAGCATCGCGTCCGCCGGGCCGACAGCGATCACCTCGCCTTGCGAGGGCTTTGGTGAAGCGACTGAAAATCCAAACTGGAAATTGGGTTCGTTCTGCCAAAACGATGTTTTTCTGCTTTCGCCAATGAATTCCGATTCCAAGTTCGTTGTTCATGAGCGTTGGTTCGATAGCAAAAACCTCTCCGACAGGGCAGAGTCCGGCCTCTCGGCGACTTCAGCCTCTTTTCGGTTGCTGCTTTCGTAACCTGCCCCCCGGCCCCCGCCGTTCTCGTCGATGAACTCGACCGCAATTGAAAGCGCAGAGGAAAATGGGGTCATTTTGCCAACGGTATCTGCGAATACCGATGCGGCTCGCCCTTTCCTTGCTTAATATTGAAAAGTTTGAATTTTTTGGCTTCGTTCTGCCAAAAATGCTTAAGAGGGGTTATATTCCCAGGAATTTTTGCTCCGTCCGCTGACCACCTGTGGTTCAATCATCGCCGCCTCACACTGCCCTTTGTAGCACCCTTTGGAATTTGACCGATGATCCTCGATCAAGATTGTCCAGGACAGCCCACCGATTTAACCGCTGCCGCCCGGCATCACCTGCGCAAATTATCCAAGAGTCGCCGCGCGTATTGTGTCTTCTCGAGTTTTAATGCCAGTATCTTCAGCTCTTCCGCGCTAATCCAACCGTTATAAAAGGCAATCTCGTCTGGCGAGCAAACGAGTTGCCCTTGTCTGCGCTGCAGCACACCTACAAATTCTGTCGCTTCAAGCAGCGAATCGTGCGTGCCGGCATCAAACCAGGCAAAACCTCGTCCCAGACGTTCAAGAGCGAGCCGACGTTTGCGTAGATACAGAAGATTGAGATCAGTGATCTCCAGCTCTCTGCGTCCAGAAGGCTTCAGACATTTCACCAGATCAATCACCTCTTCGTCGTAGAAATAAAGCCCAATCGCCGCCCAGTTCGATCTCGGATTTTGCGGTTTTTCTTCGATCGAAATGATCTGATCGTCTTCGCCGACTTCCACGACGCCGTATCGGCGTGGATCTTCTACCCAGTGGGAGAAGATCGTTGCCCCTTCAGGGCGAGCATCGGCGCGCCGCAGTGCGTCCGGTAATCCGTGGCCGAAGATAATATTGTCGCCGAGAATAAGACAGGATGGATGACCACGCACGAATTCCGCACCAATAATGAATGCCTGCGCCAAACCCTCAGGCGTGCGCTGCTCGGCATACTCAAGCGCAAGACCCCACTGCTTGCCAGTACCGAGGAGATGCTTAAAC
>JASHSY010000095.1 GCA_030040825.1 Xanthobacteraceae bacterium | reverse complement strand
GGACGGTCGAGCCGCATGGGCGGCCCAAACAAACTCCTGGCCGAGATCGGCGGTCGGCCGCTTGCGCGGATCGCCGTCGAGCAGGCGCTCGCTTCGCGGGCACGGCCGGTGATCGTGGTCACCGGCCACCAGCGCGAGCGCATGGAAGCGGCGCTTGCCGGGCTGCCGGTACAATTTGCGCATAACCAGCATTTCGCCGATGGACTGGCTACCTCGTTGCGCGCCGGCATCTCGGCGCTGCCGGCCGATGTCGACGGCACTATCGTCTGCTTGGGCGACATGCCGCAAGTCGACGCGGCGATGATCGATCGGTTGATCGATGCCATCGATCCGGGCAAGGGCGCGCTCATCGCGGTGCCGTCCATTGACGGCAAACGCGGCAATCCGGTGGTTTGGTCGCGTCGGTTCTTCCCCGAATTGATGGCTGTCGAAGGCGATATTGGCGCCCGTCACCTGATCGGTCGCTACAGCGAGGCGGTGGTCGAAGTGCCGTTCGCCGGCACAGCCGCACTGACTGATATCGACACGCCGGAAGCCCTTGCAGCGGTTAAGGCGGATCTCGAACGTACCTGAGGCGGCCTTTAGGAGCCCACCATCAAGCTACGTGGGCAATAAATACTGCGGCATAGCAAACTCACCTGCTGCCCATGTGGGGAAGCTTTATTCGCGGAATGGCTGTGACGGGTTGTACAGCGATCATCTTTCAAGGAACGCACAAACTCTCTAAGCTGCCAGATTGAAATACGAGAGGCCGCCCGGGTTGGGCAGCCCTGTGATTTACCGGCAAACGGGCCAGTGAGGGCGGTGTTGGGGCGCACCGCGGGGAGAGGCCGCGGTGGGCGTGCGGATCGGCTTTAGCGCGGTGGTTATCGCCGCGGCGACGGTAGTGCTTTGCGGCGTAGCGGCCCATGCTGGCAACGATGGGCCTGCGGACCCGTCTTTTCTGTTGTTTGCCGGCAGCGACTTGTGGCGGGACGGCCAATTTCTCAACGGCGGCACGTTGTGGTCGCCGAACGGCCTCAACCACGATGGCTTTACCTTCAAACTTTTGCTTGCCGGCGGCCTTTACGATTACCCCTCCAGCGACCTCGGCACGAACGTGCAAGGCACCGCGTTGTCGGTGTCGGCTTTGCCCGGCTGGCGAATAGTACGCGATGGCCTGACGGTCGACCTGTTTGCCGGAGCGGTTGTTCAGGACTTTCGGCTCTCGCCCAACGATCCAGGCAGCATCCTGCGCGGATCGTATGCGGGCGGTCAATTTGCGCTCGATGTCTGGTACCAACCCGACTCTAAGACCATGGTTGCGCTGGACGGTTCGATCTCATCGATCGCTTATATTGGCTCAGCGCGCGCGGCCTTCGGCTGGCGGCCGACGGCCGACTCGTTCTTTGTCGGGCCGGAAAGTCAGGCGCTTTGGTGCACCGACTATCTGCAATTGCGGTTCGGCGCTCATGTAACGGCTTTTCGCATCGAACGTCTCGATGTATCGGCCGGCGCCGGCGTAGCGATCGAATCGACGTTCGGACGTGTCGGACCTTATCTCCGTCTCGGGTTCGACACCCGACTTTGATGTATCGGCGGAGCCGCCGTGACGCCTACTTCCCCATCGCCTCGGCGACAGCGCGACGGGCCATCACGCCGATCAGATGCGCGCGGTATTCGGCGCTGCCGTGAATATCGCTGTTGAGGCCGGTGGCGGGAACCGTCAGTCCTTCGAGCGATTTTGGCGAGAAGCGTTTTTTAAGCGCCTCTTCGAAGGCGGTGACGCGGAACACACCATTGCTTCCCGCGCCGGTGACCGCAACACGGATCTCGCTGCCGCGTTTGCCGACGAACACGCCGACCAGCGCATAGCGCGAAGCCTGGTTGCGGAATTTCTGATAGGCAGCTTTTTTCGGTATCGGAAAACTGACCTTGGTGATGATCTCCGTCGGCTCGAGCGCGGTCGAGAACATCCCGGTAAAGAACTCGTCAGCCTTGATGCGGCGCTTGTTGGTGATGATGGTGGCGCCGAGGCCGAGGCAGGCGGCGGGATAGTCGGCGGTCGGATCGTTGTTGGCGATCGAACCGCCGATCGTGCCCATGTGACGCACCGCCGGATCGCCGATCATGCCGGCAAGCTTGGCGAGTACCGGCAGCGATTGTTGAACCGCGGGAGAGGTATGCACATCCACGTGCCGCGTCATCGCCCCAATGGTCAGCGCGCGGCCGCTCGGTTCAATTCCTGCGAGCCCTTCGATACGCGATAGATCGATCAGCATCGGCGGGCCGGCAAGCCGCAGCTTCATGGTCGGCAACAAGGTATGCCCACCGGCCAATAGCTTGGCGTCCGCGTTCTTGCTGAGCAGGTTGACCGCTTGCCGCAGCGTTTCCGGGCGTTCGAAGGTGAAACTGTACATTGTCGTTCTCCGTAATCTCTGTTCGTCAGGCCGCGTGCGGCATCGTCCGGCCGGATTTCTGTAACGCCGCCCAGACCGCTGATGGCGTTGCCGGCATGGCGATCGCTTCGGTGCCGATGGCGTCAGTGATCGCATTGATCACCGCGGCCGGCGCCGCGATCGCCCCGGCTTCGCCGCAACCCTTGATGCCAAGCGGATTGGACGGGCATTTGGTGACCGTGGTGTCGACTTTCAGCGGCGGCAAAAATTCTGCGCGCGGCATGCAGTAGTCCATAAACGAACCGGTGACGAGTTGACCGTCCCGGTCGTAGACCGCTCCCTCGTAGAGCGCTTGGCCGATGCCTTGGGCAATACCGCCATGGACCTGACCCTCGACGATCATCGGGTTGATCAATACTCCGAAATCGTTGACCCCAGTCCAGGCGACGATGTCGGTATTTCCCGTCTCAGGGTCGACCTCCACCTCGCAAATATGGCAGCCAGCTGGGAAAGTGAAATTGGTCGGATCGTAGAAGGAGGTTTCCTTCAATCCCGGCTCCAATTCCTGGCCTGAAAATTTATGGGCGATGTATGCGTTGAGCGCCACGTCGCCCCACGCCGCGGACTTGTCGGTGCCGGCGACGTTGAATTTCCCATCCTTGAACTCAATGTCGCCTTCGGCCGCTTCGAGCATGTGTGCGGCGACCTTCTTGGCCTTAGCCTCGACTTTGTCGAGCGCTTTGGCGATCGCCGACATGCCGACCGGACCCGAGCGGGAGCCGTAGGTGCCCATGCCGAACTGCACCTTGTCGGTATCGCCGTGCACGACGGAAACATTGTCGATCGGAATGCCGAGCCGGTCTGAAACAACCTGCGCGAA
>JASHSY010000094.1 GCA_030040825.1 Xanthobacteraceae bacterium | reverse complement strand
GCATCCGCTGGCCCCGTCCGCGGGCACCAATCCCACGGCAACTGCGCCGGTAACGACAGTTCCGCCGGCTTCGCCGGCCGCCCCCGGACTGACACCGGCGCCTGCGCCGTCGCCAAACCACTAGGCCGGCGCATTATCGTTCACGTGTCACGGAGCGGCCTCGGCCTTGATCCGAACTGAGCGCCAATTTCGAAAAGGTCCTGGCCCCGCTAAAACGCAGGTCATTTCTCGAATTGCGGATCGATCGGCACTTGGTAGCCGTTGGCGAGCCGGTTGGTTTCGTTGGCCATGCCGACCACCGCCATCAGTTCGCCGAACATCTGTTCGGTCATGCCGGCCTTGCGCGCAGCCGCGCTGTGGCTGGCGATACAATAGCCGCAGCCGTTGGTGATGCTGACTGCGAGATAGATCATCTCCTTGGTCACCGCATCGAGTGCGGCAGGCGCCATCACCTGCTTGATGCTTTCCCACGTGCGCTTGAGCGTCGGCGGGTCGTGCGCCAGGTATTTCCAGAAGTTATTCACATCTTTGATCTGCCGGCTGCGCTTGATGTCGTCGAACACCGCGCGCACCTCCGGCGATGCATCGCCATAGTCGATCGGCTGGCGTGGCGGCATGCGGAAGCTCCTTGGGTCGGGCATGGTTTGCAACGGACATCCTAGGGTCACCTCGCCCTTTGCGGGAGGTGGTTGCCGGTGCACAATCGTCACGGGGAGAAACAGGACGGAAACGCCATGCCGAAGACACCGGACTACTTCGCCGGCAAGACCATCCTGATTACCGGCGCCGCAAGCGGCATTGGCCGCGCTACTGCACTGATTTTCGCCCGTGAAGGCGCCAATGTCGTTTGCGCTGACATCAACGAAAAAGGCGCGCGCGAAACCGCCGACGCGGTCACCGCCAACGGCGTGAAAGCGCTGGCGCTGAAAGTTAATGTGACCGACCGGGCCCAGGTCAACGACATGGCCGCGCGCGCGATTTCCGCCTTCGGCAGCGTGCAGTTTCTTTTTAATTCGGCCGGCGCCGCGATCCGCCGCGCCAGGTTTCTGGAGATCGACGACGCGCTGTTCGACAACACGTTTGCGCTCAACGTCAATGGCACCTTTTACGCCATGCAGGCGCTGTTGCCCCACATGCTCGCCAACAAAGCGGGCGTCATCGTCAACATGGCGAGCATGGCGCACAAGCGCGGCGCGCCGGGTTCCTCGATCCACTA
Organism: Xanthobacteraceae bacterium; assembly: GCA_030040825.1. Lineage (GTDB taxonomy): Bacteria > Pseudomonadota > Alphaproteobacteria > Rhizobiales > Xanthobacteraceae > BOG-931. Next base: position 2,092 of record JASHSY010000094.1, on the reverse strand, counting down.
CGCCGCGGCGAAGGGCGCGGTCGTCACCATGACCATGGGCGTGGCGCGCGAATTCGCCAAGGACGGCATCCGGGCGCTGTCGATCTCGCCTGGCCCGATCGAAACGCCGTTCCAAGCGGCCGCGCAGTCCTCGCCCGCGCTGATCAAGCAGTTTCTCGCCGACGTGCCGATGGGCCGCTTCGGCAAGCCGGAAGAAATCGGCGAGCTCGTGCTGTTTCTTTGCTCCGATGCCTGCACGTTCATGACTGCTGATACGATCTATGTGAACGGCGGCGGCGGCTGGCGATGAGTGCCGCGTCGTGCCCGCGCTTGTCGCAGGCATCCACGCCTTGTTTGCGGCACTGAAGACGTGGATGGCCGGGTCAGGCCCGGCCATGACGACCGTTGTTGCCTCCCGGCTGCCAAACCACCAGCGCGACGCCGGCGACGCACACCGCCATACCGGCGAGCGCCAGCGGCGGTAGCCGCTCGCCGAACAAGCCCCAAGCCATCAGCGCGGTCATCGGCGGCACGAGATAAAACAAGCTTGTGACCCGCGTTGCCGCGGCGCGGCGGATCAAATAGTAAAACAACCAGATCGCGCCGAACGACAGCACCACCGCGAGATAGCCGATCGCGACGATAAATCGCGGCGTCCAATGCACGACCCGCGTTTCGAAGGCAAAAGCGCCGAGCGCGAACATAAGGCCTGCCGCTGTGTATTGCACGGCGAGCGCGGGCCGCCAGTCCAGGCCGCCGCCGAAACGTTTCTGATAGAGCGTGCCGACGGTAATGCCGAAGAGCGCCGCGACCAGTGCGCCCCAGGCGAGCGGCGTCGCGCCGGCGATCGCGGACTTTTCGTGCAGCACCAGATAGACGCCGAATAAACCGAGCGCCAAGCCCAGCCATTGCCGCACGACTACGCGCTCGCCGAGCCAGCGGTTGGCGATGGTCGAGGTGAGCAGCGGTTGCAGGCTGACGAACAGCGCGGCAAAACCGGCCGACACCCCATTCTCGATCGCGACGAACACGCCGCCGAGATAAAGCCCGTGCACCATGAGCCCGGTCAGCGCCGAATGCGCAAGACCGGCGCGATCAGGCCACTTTGGTCTGGTGAGGGCGATAATGACGGCGAGCAGCGCCACCACGCCAACCATGCGGAGCGTCAGGAAAGTCAGCGGCTCGGCATAAGCGAGCCCAAGTTTGGCGAACACGAAGCCGGACGCCCACAGCAGGACGAAAACACCCGGCGCCGCGAACACGGCGGCTTCCTCGATCGGTCGCGGCATGGTTTGGCCCGGGCAGTACGTTGCACGGCAGCAGTAGCCAACACCGCCGGCTTGGTCGAGGGCGCCCGCGGATAACGGCTATGCGGCCGCCGCAGGGGCGCAGCTGCGGCGCTAGGCGCCGGCCGCGGCATCCGGGTCGAGCGTATAAAGTTCCTGCGGGCGCGACACGCCGCGCAGCGCGTAGCGCCCCACTGAAATCAGCCGGCGCTTGATGTCGCCTACTTCGGCAAACGCCGCCGAGATCAACACTGGCTGATCGATCGAACGGCACATCGCCGCAATGCGGCTCGCCTCGTTGACCGCCGGACCGATGACGGTGAAATCGAGCCGATCGCGGCTGCCGACATTGCCGTAGATCACTTCGCCGACATGCAGGCCGAGATACATGTCGGTCACCGGCTTGCCGTCTGCGGCGCGACGTTGCTTTAATTTGCCGATGCCGCGGCGGGCGGCAATCGCCGCCGACAGCGCCGCTTCGCAGGCATGCGCCCGATCTTCGGCGGTGAAAATCGCCAGCGTGCCGTCGCCGATCAGCTTGAGCACGTCGCCGCCATATTCGTTGATCGCTAGAAATACCGCGTCGGAATATTCATTGAGCAATGGAATGCAGTGGTCCGGCGCGGTGTCGGTGATCCGGGTGAACCCGCGCAGGTCGCTGAACCAGACAACGGCGTCGATCTGCTCGGCAATGCCGCGCATGATGCGCCCGCCGAGCACGCGCCGGCCGGGGTCGCGGCCGAGATAAGTTTCCATCAGCGTTCTGGTCATGCGCGCGAGCGCCACCGATTTGATCGAAAGCGCGAGCCGCTGCGCCAGGCGCTGCA
>JASHSY010000093.1 GCA_030040825.1 Xanthobacteraceae bacterium | reverse complement strand
CCGGCCAAGCGGCCGAAACATAAACCACAACCGGCCGCCAGCGCCGATTGATCGCCCGTCATCGCGATCGAAGCAACGCGAGCGCTCCGTGCTTGGCGGACTTAATCCGGGATAGCTCGCGGAGCGAGCGAAGACGGGTTGTCGCTATCGCTCCTCGCAATGCTGGGAGCCCGACCCGCGCAACCCATCGGGGCCAGCGGTCAGCCGACCGCGCAAAACAGGCCGGATACATGACCGCTCCAGACCAGCGGCCGGCGCAACCAAAAACTCCTTGCACGACGAGGCTCGTCCGTGGATCACGCTTGCTACTTCGTCACCGCTTGCTCGACCGACTTCGCGGTCTGGCCGAACAGGATGGCGCGCTCTTCCGGCGTGCGGATACCGCCGGGATTCGGGTTGACCTCTTTCGCCTTGGCGTAAGCGCGCTTGACCGCTTCGCGCGCGGCAATCGTCTCAAGCCATTTTTTCAGATGCGGAAAATCTGCGATGTTCTGTCCTTGCCGCTCCCACGGCACCACCCAGGGATAGCTCGCCATGTCGGCGATCGAATACTCGCCGGCGAGATACGCGCGATCGGCGAGCCGCTTGTTCATCACGCCGTAAAGTCGGTTGACCTCGTTGCGGTAGCGATCGATCGCATAGGGCAGTTTCTCCGGCGCGTAATTGCCGAAGTGGTTGTATTGGCCGGCCATCGGCCCGAGCCCGCCCATCTGCCAGAACAGCCACTGGATCGTGTCGGTGCGCGTGCGCAAATCCTTGCCGATGTATTTGCCGGTCTTGTCGGCGAGATAGAGCAGGATCGCGCCCGACTCGAAAACCGAAATCGGCTTACCGCCGTCTGCCGGCGAACGATCGACAATAGCGGGGATACGGTTGTTGGGCGCAACAGCCAGAAAGTCCGCCTTGAACTGTTCGCCTTTGCCGATATTGACAGGGAAGATTTTGTACTCAAGACCGGTCTCTTCGAGAAAAATTGTAATCTTGTGGCCATTCGGCGTGGTCCAATAATGCAAATCAATCATGAAAAGCCCCGCGTGATGAATGTCCGCGCTATCTATGCATCGGAAAGGCCGGACGAAACCCCTGACCGGCGCATCCCTGTTATCCGGTGAAAGCCGGGCGAGCCTCTAAGCAGTAAGGAAATGACAACGGCCCGTCCTTCATAGTGCGGCGAAGCTAGGACGACCGCTCGCGAACGACGGACCAGACATGATCGCCATTTACGCCGAGGCGCGGCAGGAAGACCGCAGCGCCATTTGGCTCCTCACTTGGGCAAGCGCAATCTTCTTCGGCATCACTGCCCTCTATTATGTCTGGACGATCGCGTGGATCGAACCCATCCCGCGCGATGCGACCACGCTCGTCGTGGGACGCGATTTCCTGAATTTCTGGATGTACGGACGGGCGGCCTGGCTGCCCGACCCGAGCCGATTCTACAACGTGCACCTTTATCAGGACATGCTCGCCACCTTTCTGGGAAGTCTCTATCCGGGGCAGAACTGGTCGTATCCGCCAAGCATCATGTTTCTGGCCGCGCCGTTCGGCCGGCTCCCTTATCTCGCCGCGCTCGCGTGCTGGACCGCGGTCGGCCTGGCGTTTTTTGTTTGGACCGTTTCCCGTTATGTCGGCGAGCGGCGATTGCTTGCGCCCATCCTGCTGTCTCCGGCAGTGGTATTCTGCTTGATCTCGGGACAGAATTCGCTGGTAACCACCGCGATCCTTCTGATCATCATGACCTATCTCGATCGCCGGCCGTTGCTCGCAGGCTTGCTCATCGGGATTTTGACATTGAAGCCGCAACTTGGACTCCTGTTCCCCGTGATGCTCGCCGCATCCGGCCGCTGGCGTGCGTTTTCGGTCGCCGCAGTAACCGCGCTCGTCATTGCGGCGGCAACCGCCGCCGTGTTCGGACCGCAGGCGTGGATCGATTTCATCCGCGAAGGTTTGCCGGCACAGAACGCGGTGCTGGCCGATCCGGAGCGGATCGCGACGCCGTACTATCCGACCATTTTCATGAACCTGCGCGGGACCGGCACGAGTTACCCGCTGGCGATGGCCGTGCAAGCCTGCTTCGCCGCGCTCGCGGTCGGCGCCGTCTTCTTTGCCTACCGCGCGCGCAAAGACGCCGATCCGCGGATGCTAGCTGCGTTGTTTTTTGCCTGTTCGATCTGCGCCGTCCCTTATCTTCTGTCCTACGATCTGGTGCCGATGACCTGCGTCGCCATCAGCTTACTCGCCGCGGGCAAGCTCGATGAGCGCGGGCAAATCATTGCCAAGCTGGTTTACTGGCTGCCGCTCATTCAGATGACACTCGGTCAATTCCACCTTCCCGGAGCGGCCCTGATCCCGCCGGCCTTTGCGCTCTATGCGTTTATGTCGTTGATCGGCCGCAACCCCGCGGCGACTGGACCGCGCGACGGCGGTTTCGTAAACAGGTGCGACACTCCGGAACGAGCCAAGAGAGCGACATGATCACCGAAATTGCCCAACTCGACATCAAGCCCGGCATGGAAAGCGAGTTCGAGGAAGCCATGAAAAAGGCGGTGCCGATTTTCGAGCGCGCCAGGGGCTGCCACGGCCTGGATTTGCGGCGCTCGATCGAAAAGCCAGGTCACTATTGGCTGTTCGTAGCCTGGGATACGGTCGATGACCACCTGCTCGGTTTCCGCCGCTCGCCGGATTTCCAGGAATGGCGCAAGCTGGTCGGGCATTGCTTTGCCGACTCGCCGGACGTGACGCACGCTGACCCGATCTTGAGCTTCTCCTGACAAGCGTCACTTTCGCCCCCGCCGGACTCGGCCCATATTGGCGGTATGGCGAAACACCCCGATCGGCCAAAGCCGCGCAGGCAGCGGCACCCGGCCGAGCATTCGAAAAAAGACCCGGCTAAACCGACACGCGCCAAAGCGGCGCGCCCGGATACGCCGGCGATCGATCCGGTGCTCGCCGACCTGCTCAATCCCGCCATCGGCCAGGGCCGCGCCGGCGTCGGCTCGCAGACGGGAATCGAAGCAACGAAAGCCAAAGAATCTTCCTTCCCCTCCCCCCGCGGAGCGGCGGGGAGGGTGGCGCATCGCCGAAGCGACGCGAAGGCGACGCGTCGGGTGGAGGGAGAGGTGCCCCCCACCCCTGACCCCTCCCCACCATTTGCCGCGCGAACGGGGGGAGGGGAAATGACGTCAAAGCTCGCGCCGCCGCCAGATAATTCGTTCGACCGGCGCGCTGATTTCGCCAAGGCGCATCGGGCCCGCGCTTCGGTCGCGCGCGGCTTCGGCGAAGCGCCGCAGCAAGGCTACATCGGCAAAACCCCGATACCGCCCGGGGAACTCGATCCCGATCTGGCGCGGATGTGGGGAATAGAAGACGACGACGGGACTTTGTCCTCTCCCCGCGCGCGGGGAGAGGGTGGCGAGGCGCAAAGCGCCGAGCCGGGTGAGGGGGCGTCGACGACATCTCAAACTCGCGGCAATGCCCCCTCACCCGGATCGTCTCGCGTCGCTCGCCGATCCGACCTCGCCCCGCAAGCGGGGAGAGGTTCTGATGATGAGCGCAACGTGATCACCCCGGATATGGGCCCTGCCCGCTTGCGGCTGGCGCGATCGGGCCGCGGCGAAGTCGGCGCCGTCGCCGGTTTGGCCAGCCAGCAATCGCTCGACAAACTACTGCGCGAAGGCCGCCCGGAATTCAGCGGGCAATTATGGACGCCGCATCGGCCGCCGCGGCCGGATAAATCCGAAGGCGGCCGCCGCCTCGTCATCAAATCCGAGTTCGATCCGCGCGGCGACCAGCCGCATGCGATCAAGGAATTGGTCGAAGGCGTGCGGAGAAACGACAAGACGCAGGTGCTACTTGGCGTCACCGGCTCGGGCAAAACCTTCACCATGGCGAAGGTGATCGAGGAGACCCAGCGCCCGGCATTGATCCTCGCGCCCAACAAGACGCTGGCGGCGCAGCTCTACGGCGAGTTCAAGAACTTTTTCCCCGACAATGCGGTTGAGTATTTCGTCTCGTATTACGACTACTATCAGCCGGAGGCCTATATCCCGCGCACCGATACCTATATCGAGAAAGATTCCTCGATCAACGAACAGATCGACCGCATGCGGCACGCGGCGACGCGCGCGCTGCTCGAACGCGACGACGTGATCATCGTCGCCTCGGTGTCCTGCATATACGGCATCGGCTCGGTCGAGACTTATTCGGCAATGACGTTTTCGCTCAAGCAGGGCGAGCGCCTCGATCAGCGCCGCTTGCTCGCCGATTTGGTGGCGCTGCAATACAAGCGCACCGCCGGCGACTTCTATCGCGGCTCGTTCCGCGTGCGCGGCGACGCCATTGAGATTTTCCCGGCCCACTATGAGGACCGCGCCTGGCGGGTGTCGCTGTTCGGCGACGAGGTGGAATCGATTCACGAATTCGATCCGCTCACCGGACAGAAGACCGACGAGTTGGAATTCGTCAAAATCTATGCCAATTCGCACTACGTGACGCCGCGGCCGACCTTGTTGCAGGCGATCGCCGGCATCAAGCTCGAATTAAAGCAGCGGCTCGATCAGCTCAATGCAGCCGGCCGGCTCTTGGAAGCGCAACGGCTCGAGCAGCGCACGCTCTACGATCTGGAAATGATGGAGGCGACCGGCGCCTGCGCCGGCATCGAAAATTATTCGCGTTATCTGACCGGCCGCAAGCCCGGCGAGCCGCCGCCGACCTTGTTCGAATATGTGCCGGACAACGCGCTGGTCTTCGTCGACGAGAGCCACGTCACCGTGCCGCAGCTCGGCGGCATGTATCGCGGCGATTTCCGCCGGAAGGCGACGCTGGCCGAATACGGATTCCGCTTGCCGTCCTGCATGGACAACCGGCCGCTCCGCTTCGAGGAGTGGGACGCGATGCGGCCGCAGTCTGCATGCGTCTCGGCAACACCAGGGCCGTGGGAGCTTAACGAATCCGGCGGCGTGTTTGCCGAGCAAGTCATCCGCCCGACCGGGTTGATCGACCCGCCGGTGGAGGTGCGGCCGGCACGCACGCAAGTCGACGATCTGGTCGGCGAGGTGCGCCAGGTCGCGCAACAGGGCTACCGCGCGCTCGTTACCGTGCTGACCAAGCGCATGGCCGAGGATTTGACCGAATACCTGCACGAACAGGGCATTCGCGTCCG